>CAYZLU010000099.1:0-7988 GCA_964479285.1 uncultured Planctomycetales bacterium
AATCAAGGATGTAAAAACAGGACCCAATTCCCGCAGCAAGGACAAGGCTACCAGACGGGCGATAAACTCCTTGGCCCCAAAACGCTGTAAGGTGATAAACCCCTGCAAGCCAAGCACCGTCCCTGTGGCCAGTGACGTCAACATCACTATCACAATCGACTGCACACCCTGCTCGTACATCTGATTTAAGACATCGTTCCACCGGACCCGGCCGCGGAGGATCAACGATACGATGTCCCCCAAAAAGAAAATGGCCTCACCTATACTGCGCAAATGCCCGTATACACTCTTTAACAAACGAGGGATCAAAAGGCCCAATTGCTTGGACTTCATTGCTTTTCTCCCAACCATATCTTGAAAAACTCTTTATTGATCTTCTCCTGGCGGCTTAAAGAAATGTGCTTTCCGCCAGGGTCTTGGCGCGCCTGAGGCCCTTTATTCTTAGTTGTAAATTCCGCAACACTCATGACCTTGGCACCTAGCGAACGTGCGTAAAGAAAAACATCCTTATCATCAGATACAACCACGCAATTCTTGCGGGCCAAGTCCTCTTCAACCATGGATTTGATCTTATCGTCCGCTGAACATCCATCAGAGAAAATTACGCGTGTGTCCCCTTGCAAAGAAAGGGTGGTACAAAAATGATCCGTATGACCGTCAAAAACCACCGTCACTTGATTATTGACGCTTCCCTGGGGACGCATTTGATCAATCCAACTCAAAAGGCCTTTGCGCCCGTCTTCAAGCGGAAGGTCTCTGAAGGCCGGGACCTGCTTGAGGACATTGTACCCATCCAGGAGATAATGTAGTGACATATAATAGCCCACCTAAAAGTCCATTGATGATCGTAAATGCGGAATTAATCAGGCTTAAACCTCCCGCCATCTCTTTAGACACTCCCACCAAAGGAAGGAAATAGACCCAGCTGATTTCCCTGAAACCCAACCCTCCGATGGAAGGAAGAGACGTCACAACACAAACAATGGGGGAAAAAATAATGAAATACACCAAAGAGATATTTTGATGCATGCCTTTGGCTGTCAGATAAAATTCTATCGCCAAAACCACCTGTGCCGCAATAGAGATGATGATGGCCTCCCAACCTTGCCGCTGCTTGCCCTTCAAAAGAACAATATCATAATGCAATCTCATCAGGTTTTCCTTGACCTTGGGCCATGCCGCAAAAGCCTTGCAGGCAAACGAAAAGATCCGGTGGCTAAAAAGCACTATCAAAACCACCCCGGAAACAAGGCCCATGGCAGCAATGGCCACAATGACTAATTTACTGGCAATGATACCATGGCCGAAGAGAAAAGCCACCACAGCCAGGATGACAATCCCGGCGAAACCGGACAGGCGGTCAAGCACGATAGAGGCAAATATTTTGGGTTTATGCCCGACCTCCTGGGCCAGCCCCAATCCTCGGATCACATCACTTCCAACGGTTGAAATCGGTGCCAGATTACAAAAAAGCCCTATAAAATACCAACGCATGCTGGATAGCCGCCTCGCTTTAAGCCCGACCCCCTTCATCAAAATACGCCATCGCCATATGATCAAAAAATTGATCAAAAAGAAAATGATGCCGGCAGCACTCATGTAGCGCATATCTGACCCCTTGACTGCCTGCCAAATATGCTTGTAATCAATAGTCATAAAAAGCCATGCCAGTAAAGCAAGGCTTAAAAAACAAGGAAGAACAATGGAAAAAATATTTTTCATTCTTGTCGGCAATATTTCCTGTCCCTTCGCTTTCATGCTCATATTACCTCTTGCTTCGCAGCGGTTGTAGCAGCTTGGTAACCTTTTTCGGCAATATAGGAACTGCGCACCAAAGGGCCGCTTTCGACATACTTAAAACCCATCTCCAGACCTTTTTGGCGATAATTTTTGAATTCTTCAGGGCTGACAAAACGCTCGACAGGCAGATGGCGTTTGGCCCGGGTCGGGGCCAAATACTGCCCTATGGTCAAAATCTGGCAACCCGCCTCAAGAAGCTCAGCCATGACCTCAAAGATTTCTTCGTCGGTTTCACCGATACCGGCCATCAAGGATGATTTTATAAAACCATCTTCATTAAGTTCACGAAAGCGGCGCAGGACCCTCAAAGAACGGTCATGCGAAGCTTGGGGGCGGATATAGGGAGCCAGGCGCCGCACCGTTTCAATGTTGTGACTGATCACCTCAGGAGCGACATCGCTCAATGTTTTCAAAGACTGTTCTTTAGCGGAAAAATCCGGGACCAAGACTTCAATTTTGACTTCCGGGGTAAGGCGTCGAATGGCCTGGATCGTTTGAGCAAATTGGAGCGCCCCCTCATCTTCGATATCGTCACGCGCCACCGACGTCACCACCACATAACGCAGGCCCAATTGTTTGACGGCCATGGCCACATTTTGGGGCTCTTCCATGTCAATCAAATCCGGCCGTCCGGCGGGCACCGAACAAAAACGGCAGGCACGCGTGCACGTGCCCCCTAAAATCATGAAGGTCGCGACCCCCTCTTTCCAGCAAGCACCCATATTGGGGCAATTAGCGCTTTCGCAAACCGTATGCAGCCGGCCTCCCCGAAAAAGTTCTTTCATAGACCGGATCTTGTCCATGTCCGGGACCTCCTGCCTAAACCATGTCGGCAGTTTCACCAGCCCTGAATCAAATTTTGCTTTTGTTATCATCGCCGCCAAAAAATTTACCGGTTAAGGAGCCTTTTTTCATTTGTGACAAAATTTTCGTACGATCTCGAGGGGACAAATAATCAAGGATCAATGTCCCCTGCAAATGATCAAATTCATGTTGAAACACCTTGGCCGTCAGCCCGTTTAACTGGGCCCGCACTTGGCGGTTTTCCTGGTCGGTAAATTCCACCCAAATAGTCTTGGCACGTTTGACATCCACCAGGACGCGGGGAATACTCAAACAGCCTTCTTCCATGACCTCGCTGCCTGCGGACCTAATGATTTTTGGGTTGATGGCCGCGAAAATTTCTTTCCCGGTGTCCACCACAAAAATTTGTTCATTGATGCCCACCTGGGGCGCCGCTAGACCAACCCCCCTGCAAGCAGTCATAGTTTCAAACATCGCTGCGATCAGCATGCGCTCAACCGGACCGACCTCCTTGACTGACTTGGATTTTGTCTCCAGGCATGGATCACCATAAAGCCTGATTTTTAAAGGACCGAAAACCATTTTAACCACATGTCATTCCCCTAAATAAACGGAGATCCAAATTAATTTGTTTTTATTTTGTTCCTGGGATCAAGATAGACGATTTTAGGTTGAAGGCGTTTAGCCTCTGCGACTTCCAATATCCCATAACTCAAAATAATCAAACGGTCTCCCACATACCCATGACGGGCCGCAGGACCGTTTAGACAAATAACACCGGAAGCGGGATTACCCGGGATCACATACGTTTCCAGGCGGTTACCGGTATTTTCGTTGAGCACATGCACTTTTTCCCCAGGAATAATATCTACTGCCTTGAGGATATCAGAATCAATGGTGATACTGCCTTCGTACTTCAATTCAGCCTGAGTGATGGTCGCGTGCCCAATTTTGGACTTTAGCACTTCAATAAGCATACCTGCTCCCAATTCTACAAATAAGGATTTATTTTAGCCAACAACCTGTCTTTGGGCATGACACCCACTACCTGGTCCACAGGCTGACCGCCTTTAAAAACCAACAGCGTCGGTATAGACATGACTTTATACAGGCCGGCCAGTTGGGGCGACTCATCCACATTGACCTTGGCCACCTTCATTTTACCCTGAAGCTCAACTGACAATTGGTCAATAACAGGGGCGATCATTTTACAGGGCCCGCACCATTCAGCCCAAAAATCCACTAAAACCGGGGTGGAAGACCTGATCACCTCAGCCTCAAAATTCTTTTCATCCAGATGTAAGGCGCCCATAATGTGTCCTTTCTTGCGAAGCCTGGTAAACAATAAAAAATCCCAATGCCACTCCTTGGGAAATTATACGTGCATTATATATTTGTTGTGAATATATATCAAATATTATCTATCATATCACTGCCACAAAATTAGCCTCCAATGGATAAACAAACGGCAGATTTGGCCTGTGAGGATACCGTTGTAGGCACCGATGCTATGGCCTAGAATGGCCAAAAGCAGACCTACGGAAGCTAAACCCGGCTGATAAATCTCCGCAACCACAGGTGCGGAAACCAATCCCGCGATATTGGATAAGGAAGCGGTGGCAACTAAAAATAATGGGGCGCGGATCATTTTTGCTGTAATTAACAATATCACCACATGGACCAAAAGTACCACCACCCCAGCCGCGATTAAAATACCCACCTGGGAAGCATTGCTCAAACTGGCACGGGCACCGATGGATGTCAGCACAAAATACAAAATCCATTTACCGGATTTGTTGGCACCCGTACGCGGGACACGGCTTACCGGTGTCATTGACAATATCATGGAGATGGTTGTGACCAGGATAATAGTCCAGGCATAAGCAGTTAGCACATGCTTGCCTGTCGGCAAATAAACAGATACCATTTGGCACAACCTGCCGATCAATAATGCCAGTCCTATGAACAAAATTGCCTTGGCCGGATGTACGGGCTGGCTCTTTTGTTGCGTGAAATTTTCCGTACGCTTGGCTAAATCATCCAAAATCCGCCGGTCAGACTGGTTCCAGTCATCAAAACTCTTTTGCTTTGATGCCAACGTGACCAAAACACCCATCCACACATAAGGTAAAATGGTGTCCACAATGACCATGGGCAAAAAAACAGAGTCAGGCGTATTCAAGGCTTCTTTGACCGCGATCATGTTGGCACTGCCTCCTGTCCAGGACGCGGCCAAGGCACCAAACCCTCCCCAAAATTGCGGTCCGACCAAAGGTTTAAAAATGATAAAACTAATGACCATGCCCAGCATGATACCAGCTGACCCTGCAAAGAACATGACCAGCGCTGAAGGCCCCAGCCGGACAATGGCTTTGAAATCTACATGCAACAAAAGCAAAAAAAGCGCCGGAGGCAAAAGATATTTGGTGATCCCCTGATATAACGGACTTTTAGCGTCGATAATACCACAGGTCGACAGAACCATGGGCAAAAAATATATCCAGAACATTGATGGCAGGAATTTGAATAAATGTTTGGTGCGGAGGTTCCCTGCTAAAAAAAGAACAGTGGATTCGACTGCTAAGAGGACAAGGATAAGTTGATAAGGATTATGAATCATGTAAAGGATTGCTTCGCTACGCTCGCAATGACGCACCCATTAAAAATAGGGGACAGCGCCCTATTTTAATTCAAAATAGGGCGCTGTCCCCTATTTTTTATATCCGAGGTATTATTCCAATGCCTCTCTTGACTTCACTTAAATCATAAATTCCGTCATGTGATAAAAATGGATTGTGGGCCACCTCATCTTTAATAAAGAATGGGGTATCTAAATCGATGAAATCAAAACAGCCCAAACCTGCGGCCAAATGGGCTGACGTGGTCATGCTTAAGTTTGATTCCATCATCCCTCCGATCATCAGTTTGACGCCGACGGCATGGGCCAAGCTGCTGATTTCAAGTGCATGCACCAACCCGGTTTTCATGAGTTTAATATTAATGGCACCTGCAGCTTTTTCTTTGATGATACGTAGTGCGTCAGCCAATGATGAAGCACTTTCATCCGCACACACGCAGACCTTGGATTCGCGCGTGACTTGTTTTAGCCCGTCCCAATCTTCTTTTGGTACGGGTTGTTCGATCAAATCCGGTACAATCCCCACCTTCTTCAATGACTTTAAAAACTGCAAGGTTTGATGCGCTGAATAACCTTGATTTGCATCAAGGATGATTTGCGAGCGTGGTACCATTTGGCAGACCGCTTCCACCCGTTTAAAATCCATGTCCATGTCGCGGCCGATCTTGATTTTAAAGGCACGAAAGCCTTGGGCCTTAAATGCCCTGGCCTTTACCCTTGTCTCTTCGAGATCAGCGATGACGATGGTGATATCTGTCCGCAGACGCTTGGGGTGAGAAGCCCATAATCGCCATAAAGGGACATTCAAAAAACGCGTTAACGTATCAAAGATGGCCATTTCTACTGCGGCCACGGCACTATGATTAGGGGCCAAACGTTCATGAAGTTGTGTTGAAATATCTAAATAATCCCCTATCCTCTTTCCCTTGAGCCAACGGGCAATTATTTTCAAATTTTCCAAAGTCCGCCCTACTGTCTCACCGGTGATATGCGTGGCCACCGCTGCCTCGCCATGGCCTTTGGTACCGTCTTTCAATTCTATGGTAAACAAAATATTCTCCAACTGATCGTGCTGACCGGTGGCTATGCGGAAAGGTTGATTCAAAGAAGCACGGAAGAGTTTGACAGAAGTTTTAACGATGCAGGTTTGGTTATTCAATAGTCACGGTCCTTGTAAGCCGCCGTAACAATGACCCTTTGGGAGACCCCTGTCCCAAGGACAGGTCTGAAATAATCACCCGGTCAACGGACGAAACAGTGGTGTCATGGATGGCGTAGGGCTTTCCATTGAACATCCCTAAATAAAGCATGATATGCCCTTTCATGGCCAAAAGGGTATTGGCAGCAGGTGTTTTAGCAATGGCAGCTATTTTTGTACCGTCGTCACTCTTTTCGTCAAAATCAACAGCAATATTGCCTGCTTGTTTCTGGTCCTTGGAGTCACGCGGCAGGGTAATTCCCATGGTGGAAAAAACCATTTGCAAAAACCTGGAACAATCCTGCTCACCATACATGTCACCCCATCCGTAAGGTTGGTTGAGCATCATCAGGGCCTCTTTATAAATATTTCGTGCGGTAAACGGCAGAAAACCAGGGTTAACATCTTCCGTGTTCATATACGCTTCTTTGACTACCAGGGAACCGTCAGTGTCCATCACGGGAACATTAACTGTCACACGCCCGGCATCAACACTGGTCAACGGCAGGCGCATGCCCATACGCACATAATCATCATAATCCGTCATGGCCTCATTCAAAAAAATATCGGCCTTGGGCTTGATAACAACCGCAAAATCGTTGTTCTTCGCAAATTGCTTGACCTGGTTGACATCTCCCAAAGCAATGTTCTTGGCCTCAACCCAACCATCACTGATATCCGTCAATGCATAATACCAAAGCCCGTCAGCTGACACATGAACAACAGCCACAGGGGTCCCTACATCCAGGGCGCTGTTTTGTAGCTGGTCAAAATCATAGTCGTTCTTCTGTTCATACAACCCTTCGCTGGTCGGTAAAAAACGCTGCGGGGCAAAATGCACCACCAAACCATAACGGGGCGCCACCCCAATGACCACACCGCTTAAATTCATGTTGCGCCTGACGTCATCCATAAAATCCGTATCATCCCTGACACCGGCGGCCGTGTAATAGTTTTTCCCTGTGATCTCTGACAATGTTTTTTCAAGCTCTTCTAAAAGTGATTCTGTCTTCAAGTCCTGGATGATGGTAAAAATGTCCTTGGCCGACTTCTTATCATTGCGCAGGCCGGCATTGAATTGGTCAATCTGCCCTGGACTCATGATCACCCTATCAGGGGATGGATAGCGGCTGATCCAAAAACCCGCCGTCTTCATCATGCGCAGGGAATGCCCTACAAGAGATGGCATTTCATAGTTGGTCCGTTCCTGGGCCAAAACACTGGAAGAAAAAAACAATAAAACTAAAAGAGGAAAAAACTTGAAATCCATTGGACGCAACATGGCTCTATTTTATCACAAAACTAAACCAACTAAATAATATGTCTTAAGTCTTTTTGGATTGAGTTTGATGCACGAACTTGTCTGTGACGACTAGCTTGGCATGCCTAGAAACTGCCTCACGTCCGTCATCGGCTGAATATTTATATCAACGGGCACCATACCAGGGGCGTTTTGAAATTGAGCAAGCTGTGCAGGGTCAAGATGAAATTTGATTTCGACGGTATTGTTTTGCACCTGTAAATTCATTTTCTTAGGATTAAAATCAA
>CAYZLU010000100.1:0-7949 GCA_964479285.1 uncultured Planctomycetales bacterium
GGTCAGATAGGGTCCGATCTCTTCGCTCTCTTTAGTGATGCGGTCCTTATAACCCAAAAACCGGATGTCCTGCTTTATGATCGCTTCTTCCTTGGTAATATCCTCCTCGATAGCAGACAAACGTGACATCGTGGGGCCAATAAAAAGCCTGTCTAAAAGCGCCGCGGTGACAATCACCATGGCAATGACCAATAACTTTTTTTGGTTTTCATTCAGGCCCGCGATAAATTTATTGATCTCGTTCACGCCGACTCCTTTGTGGTGAGCGAAGTCGAACCATTCAATTTAAACTCAATTTCAAAAGCAGCCACGTCCTTACCATTGTCTTTTTTAGTGGAAGTAGATTTTGTCTTGGCTTCTTTAAACATCGCTGAATCGTCTAAAGATTTAACATAAGAAAAAACCTCGGACATTGAATCTGAAATCCCGTCAATGGTGACCGTACCATCATCATCCACGGCAATATTTCCAAGATAAATGGTGTTGGGAGTGATGGTATACAATTCATGGATAATATCGAGGGACGCCATGCGTTTTTTGATATATCCGCGCACTAACTTGGCCTTGTTCATTTGTTCTTGAAGCATTTGGACTCGTGCTTTTTGAGGGGCAAATTGTTCGCGTAAATTTTTGTTTAAATAGGTGTCCTTAAAATATATCTTGCTCATCGCCATGGCAATGATAAGCACCATAATAACGACCGCGGCCACACCTGTTTTGACCGCTTCCTTGCTCTGGCGGTCCACCGTCTTTTTCAAAATCATCTCTTCAGGCATCAGATTAATTTCGCACTTTGTCGACGTCGAGGCAGGGGCAAGGACATCAAGAAAAGAATCATCGCCAAAATCACTCTGTAATTTCTTCCGCAGATCCATCGGGCCCTTGATAAAATTCGAGAATGCATTGACCTGAAATTCAATATTCAGGCTTTCTTTTAAAGCCGGCAAAATATGGCCCACGGCTTCATGCGTGGTGGTCACCGTGTAAGACTTTGGTGCCTCACTCCCCTCCTCTTGCATAAAAGCATCCATGGATTTCTTGATCTCGTCCTGTAATTTTACAGTCGCGTCCGTTCCCTCCATGATGGCTTTAATGCCGACAGGGATGTGCCTTACAAAAAGCAAGGTGCCTTTGGATACAACAATATAGCTGGTGGCGTTTAAAGAAACGTCAATGACCCCCGCCACTGCCTCTTTTTTCAAATTCAGGGCTTTGGCATAAAAACGCGCCTGTGCTTCCGGCACAAAAAGGATTTTATCCACATCAAGGCCAGATTTTTCCAAAATAGAGATCTTGTCCTTGATAATATCGCGATGCACAATCACCAGCAAAAGGCGCGTATTATTAGAAGCATTGATGCCTAAATTAATATAACTGATCAACACCTCTTCCCTCGAAAAAGGCGTATGGCGGCTGGCCTGCAAATTAATGATAGACTTGATTTCTTCAGGGTCTGAAGAGGGGACTTCGATGTTCTTGGCAGTGGCTGCACTGGCCGGGACCACACATATCACAGGAAGTTTGCGGTTAAAAGGGGCCAGCAAAGCCTTGAGTGCCTTTGCCGTTTCTTCCACCGGAGATTCTACAGTGAATGAACAGCGGGCCACCCGTTCCAGATTTCCAGAGGATGTGACCTGGGCCGCTTTGATGATACCGTCATTAATGGAAATGGTAAGAAATTTATTGTCCGCGCCAAACATGTATACTCCTGAAATTTAAATTTATTATAACGACTTTTTTGGGCATAACCATCAGAAAAAGAAATATTTTATCTCTCATTCCAATAGATGATTTTATCGTCCCTGGCCGAATAGACAGCGCGGACGGACCTGGGCGTCGACCTGCTGGCAAGTTTGCCTGTGGCCTCGATGGTAAAATAATATGAACTGGTGGTCAATAGTCCCCTCATGTTTAAGGCGTCAATGGCCCGCGCTTCATTTTCTGTCAATTGAACAATCGAATTCACATCAGCAGTAATTTCAAAAGTTTTTAAAAACACATGGTCATCCGCGGTACCGTCGATGCCGTCTTTGCCGCGACGGGCGGTTAAAATTTTATCAACGAGAGTGTCCGGCAGCCCCAAAGCCTCGAGGACCTCTTTAGAAGCTGTATTGATATTTACAGTCCCGTCCCCGTAAATAGTGACAAAATTAATGAGCCTGTCATACATCTGCTTTTCCATTCCCTTGACCAACAACATTTCATCCAGGGTCTCATAATCAGCACTTTTTTTAAGATACGGGTATTGCAAATTTGAATAATATTCATCACTAAAAAAACCGGTAATTTCACTCTCACCGTTTTGGCGCCAATCCAAGAGCGCCCTTGCCAATTTTGCCGCATCTTCATCGTTGAGAGACAGCAAGCTGGTCAACAAATTAGTCAAAGTCACCGGGTCTGTTTTGTTAAGATTGATTTTACTTTCTTCATCCACTACACCCCAACGCAAGGATGTATCGTCCCCCGCCACCGAAATATAACCGACACCCGCCTGGTCACGACCCAACTCGATATTTGCCAATTCGTTGGAATTGTTGAGTAAATTCATTTTGACTGAAGGCGAATACTCGAAAGAAGAAATCTCCATTTCCTGGTGGATATAACCCGCGGTTTTTTTGACTGCTGCTTCCAGGACATAATTCATGCGGTTGCGTTCATCCAGTCGGGCGACCAAAAAAATCTTCTGGCGTATCCCTGCGGCCACACTCACGGCCAGCACCGTCAATATCCCGAGCACCCATAAAGCAAAGACTAAAACCATGCCACTACGGCACTGACGGAGCTTCATATGCCTCCTCCGACAGGGATGATCATGAAACGGCGCATATGAAAGACCTGGTCCTCCACCAAGAATTGCACATCGATCATGATCCCCATGGGAATCCCCTGATCCGTTTGGCTTTTGACATCTAACCCGCGGTCCGCCTTAAAATAATACTGTAAAGAAATATCTTCTATCAGGCTTGCCACCTCAACAGGGCCTGACCATTGTGATTTAAGCGCTTGTCCGTAAATGGCTTGGCTGCGAAAAATTTTTTTTTGGGATGGATCAAGGGTATACCGGACAGCCCCTATTTGGGCCGCGGTCCCTTCCTTGGCGCGGGACCCATTTTTATCGGTAGGCGCCGAAATAATGGCAGGGAAAGACACCTCTGTGCTGTTTCCCTTAAATGGAATGCCGCTGATGATGACTGTCTGTCGCAAATCCTCAGCGATGCGGTCCAAAAAAATGGCCGTGTCCCCTTCCACCAGGACATGTTGGCCGCGGGCCCACAATTTAAAGCCGTTGGAAAAAGCATTGAACACGGCAAGGCTTATGACAGCGAACATGGCCGACACCAAAAGCACTTCTGTCAACGTAAAACCGCGATGGGGTTTTTTCATAACACTTATTTCACCTAATCATATACGCACTTCGCTCTGCGTGCATGTTTCTGGGTCCATCCATCCAGGAAAGCTTGACATCCACCTGCCAGACGCTTTTAACGTCACCCAGGGGTGTTAAATTAATGTTGTAGCTAAAACGGACAGGTTTATGGTTGATTTCAAGAGTGACAAAGGTACTCCCGAAATCCAGTTCTTTGGCCGGCCACTCAGCAAATGATTTGGTGACATCACCAATCTTTTCATCAATGAGGGAAGAAGCGTAAAGACGGCAGGTCAGGTTGTTCAAATAGTCTGCGCACAAGAAAAAGGACTTATAAATCAATACAATCCCGCAGCAGAGGACAACCAAACTGACCATTACTTCGACGAAGGTAAAGCCCCGAAGGTCATTGCCAGTTGCTGATTTCGTCCTTGTCGGAAGTCGCATCTTTTCCTTTCGAGGAGAGATCATAGTCCGAACGGTGCTCGCCGGGAGACGCATAAATGTATGGCCGGCCCCAAGGATCTATAGGGTCTTTCTCGACATAGGGGCCGTTCCAATTCTGGGGCAAAGGGTTGGTATTGGGCTTGACACGCAAGGCAGCCAGGCCTTGGGCGGTGGTGGGATAGGAACCATTGTCCAGTTCATAAAGTTTCAAAGCAGTGGCCAAATTAGCGTCAATGTCTGATTTCGCTACCTTGGCCTTGGCCTCTTCCCCGCGACCGGAAAGCCTAGGGATGATCATCGCGGCCAATGCACCGATGATGATGACAACCAGCATGATTTCGACCAGTGTAAATCCGGCTTTCAAAAATTTTATTTTCATATCAGGATTCCTTTCACGTCACCCCCGCCTACCTCCCCCATCAAGGGGGAGGAATTCTCATTTTAAAATTATAAATGCTGTTTGACATAATCGAACCATTTGTCTTGCAAAGTCTCCATTGAATCGAGTGTCGGGTAATAGGAACTTTTTAAGGCTTCCTCAAAAGATTTACCATCCCTTAAGTTACGGCACAATTCCTTAAAAGCATCCTTACCATAAGTTTTAACCAAAAAATCAACAATGTAAAGACTTTCTACATAAAAAATTGAAACAGACTCTGCGTCATTTTTGTGGGCCATGAGGTCATAGGTCAACAAGTCCCGCAGAGGGATGATATTACCTCCCGCAATCAACCTGGTCACCACATCCATGTGGTCCAAGCTGTCATCTTTTTGTTCGAGCTGGGCTACCCCCTCGTCGAAGAACCTGGGGATCGGGCGGTCAAACCCGATAAAATCATGCAGGATCAAATGCGTGATCTCATGGGGCAGGATCACCTCTAGAAAATTCGGCTGGTCCCTGTAACTGACAATGATCCTTGACTTGAACAATTCCGAATAGATGGACGCAAAACCTTGTGACCATGGCGGCTGATGGGTCTGTTGGACATAGCTTTCCTGGTCATGAAAAAGGACGATCTTGACACGGTTGTCCCAGGTCCAAAAATTGTGGTAGCGCGAGTACCCAATATCATCCGCAATATCGCTATAATAATCTTCCGCATGGTTCAAAATGTCATGCGCCATGTCCTCATCATCACTGGAAGCACAAAGGACCACAAAATGGTCCCCCTCGAATTTAGGCCAGCCGGCAGGCTCAAAGGAAGCATCGATGGCAAATACCTGCCCTGTCATGCCCAAAAACAGAATTGTAGTTAAAAATAGTGATAAAAGATTGCTTCGTCGCAAAAAACGTTCCTCGCAATGACACTAACTTTACGATGTCGAAGCAATTGGGCCTTTTGACACCTGATAAATCCTTAATGCGCCATGATGTCCATGGAGAAAATGGGCAACAGCATGGCAAAGACGATGAACCCGACCACCGCCCCCACCGTCAAGATCATGACCGGCTCCAGAACTGTTGTGATCAACTTGGTTGTTTCACTGATATCAGCCTCATAACTTTCAGCTATGTCCCGAAGAGATTCCTGCAGGGAGCCGGATTCTTCACCCACCGCGATCAGCTGCCCCATCATCGGGGGTATTAATTTCGATTTGGCCAGGCACTGGCCCAGATTTTCGCCCGCCGTCAGTCCCTGGACACACAGGAGCAAATCCACTTTCAATTGGGGATTATGCATCGTCGGGACGGCCATTTCAATCGAACGGATGATGGTAAGGCCGCTTTCCAATAACAAAGACATGGTCCTGGTAAAACGAGCCAAATCCACTTTTAAAACAAAACTACGCATCAGAGGAAAATTTAAAAAAATTTGGCCGATGATAATTGAGCCTTGGTTTGTTGCCCTCCAACGATTTAATACCAACAAACCGATGCCTCCGGTTACGAGAGACAATATCCCATATGCTTTGAAAAAATGACTGATGCCCATCACCACCCTGGTGGGCCAAGGCAAAACCTGCCCTGCGTCCATAAAAATCACGGACATTTTAGGCATCACAAAGGTCAAAATAAAAATGACAGTGGATATGCCGATGACCAGCATAAAGACCGGATAAACACAAGCTGAACGCACCTTCGAGGAGAATTCTTCCTGGGCCTTGAGAAAATCAGCGACGCTGTTAAGCATCTGCCGCAACTTGCCCATTTCCTCACCCGCGCGCACCATGGCCACAAACAAAGGCATAAAAATGGCCGGGTAATCCGAAAGGCAATCTGAAAAGGAACGCCCGCTCTTGACACCGATGGAAATTTCCCCTAAAACCCTGGCGAAATAAACGCTTTTGGCCTGTTCAGACAAGACTTCCAGGGCCTTGAGCAATGTCACCCCGGATTTAAGCAGGTTGGCCAACTGTTTACTGAAAAGATATAATTCTTTGCCGTTAATTTTGACTTCGCGGATGTTCCTGAATAAAACGCCTTCCGCATTACTTTCTTCAATCGACACCGGGATAAGGCCCAATTGATTGATCATTTCCAAAGCATCTTCTTCATTCTGGGCACTGATCTGCCCCGAGATGGCATTGACCGCGTCTTTTTTGGCTTTATAAATATAGGATGGCATAAAAATTTATTATCTCAACTCCCCTGACCCTCTTTGATAAAAAGAGGGGGTCCCACGTAATCAGACAGGGACGACCAATCGTCTTTGGAAGTTATGTATAGGATCTCGGACACGGTGGTAACACCGGCGGCAACGCATTGCCAGCCGTTTTGCCTCAGGGTGGCCATGCCGTTTTTCATGGCGGCATGCTTGACATGTTCTGTACTAAGTTTATTCGTCAGCATGGCACGGATGGATTCATCCATTTTGAGGATTTCATAAATCGCGGTCCGGCCGTAGTAACCGGTCTTATTGCACATGTCGCAACCTTTGCCCTGGTAGACCTTGACTTGGGGCCCAGGGATATTCAGTGAGCGGGCCATTTCCTGCCGGACTGCTTCCGGGACTTTGCTATCTTCTTCCTTGCACTGAGGACAGATCAAACGGACCAGTCGTTGGGCCACGAAGGCTTCAACGGACGAAGCCACCAGATAGGGTTCCACACCCATGTCGATCAGGCGTGTAATGCCGCTGGCGGCGTCATTGGTGTGCAGGGTCGAAAAAACAAGGTGTCCGGTCAACGCGGTACGGATGGCTATCTCCGCAGTGTCCAAATCACGCACCTCACCGACCATGATGATGTCCGGGTCATGGCGCAAGATGCTCCTTAACCCTTCCGCGAAACTGAAATTTAATTTAGGGCTGATCTGGATTTGGGTAATGCCCTCCATCTCATATTCAATGGGGTCTTCGATGGTGATTATTTTTTGGTCATCACGGTTCAATTCATGCAAACATGCATAAAGGGTGGTCGTCTTACCGCTTCCGGTGGGGCCTGTCACAAAAATGATGCCATGAGAGGCTTGTATCAATTCCCTGAATTTACGGGCATTCTTTTCATTAAGCCCTAAATCTTCCAGGCGGGTACGCATGGATTTGGTGGGCAGGATACGGATGACCATGCTTTCCCCGCGCAGGGCCGGCATAGTGGAAATGCGCAGATCCAAATCCTGTTCATTGGTGCGCACGACGGTGCTGCCGTCCTGCGGAAGCCGTTTTTCCGTGATGCTCAAATTCGACATGATCTTGATGCGCGAAACCATGGGCAGCAAGAAATGCCTGGCTTCCGGCGGCAGATTAGCGTCCATCAAGATCCCGTCAATGCGGTAACGCAAGCGCATTTTGTCGCGGTAAGGCTCTATGTGGATGTCCGTGGCTCTTTTCTGGTAGGCTTCCAGGATGATCTGGTTGACCAGCTTGGCCACTGAGGGGTCTTCACTCTTTTTTTCAATGTCTTCGACCCATGTCTCCTGGTTGCCGTCGGACTTGCGTATGGTCGGGTCCTTGGTCAGGATGCGGTCGATGGTGTCCGATGCCAGACCATAATATTTTTTAAGCGCCTCATTGATGTCCCCCCGAAGGGCCAGCACTTCCTGGGGCTCAAGGCCCAGATGCACCCTGATATCATCTTCCACCCGGACATCCAACGGCGAGGAGATGGCCAAAGTCAATATATTGCCTTCAATGCCCACCGGCATGAACTTATAAAAGGAAGCAAATTTCACCGGCACGCGGTCTATGACGTCTTG
>CAYZLU010000101.1:0-7922 GCA_964479285.1 uncultured Planctomycetales bacterium
TTTGGCTTGTTTGTTGCGGTCCCCAGGGGACTTTGGGATTGGTCCATCATTATTGGTCGTCCCTGCTGCAAATCTTGCAGGGAGTCGGCGGTTTGCCCTATTATGATTGCCTGAGGGGCCGCAACTTTTTTGCCTTTAGCGTGCAATTTATCATACCCGTTATTTATTTTGTGACGATCATCGCATTTCGAGTTGTGTCATTGCGAGGAGCTGAAGCGACGAAGCAATCTTTTAAAGGGATTGCCGCGCACCTGATGGTTCCCATATCCATCTACGGCCTGGGGCTTTTTACGTTACATGTCTGGCAGCCATCTTTGTCAAATTATTATAGCGTCAGCAGTCCTTTGGTCATTGTTCTTTGCTTTTGGGCGTCCCAAGCATTGGCATTGTTGTCCGATAGCCGCCGCATCATTTTATCATCATTGTTTTTGATTGTATACGCGGGGGCTTTATTGACGAATAATTTATTTGGCATTTATCCCAATGTATGGAACATGGCTGGTGTCAATTGGGCACAGGTCAAGGCCATGGATCACCAACGCTTATGACTGAAATGATCTACTATATTTTACTGAGCATGACCGGGGCCATACAGGTGGTGGTCTACGCGTCCTTGGTATGGCCGGCACATGCCGCGATCAACGGGCAAATCTGCCTATACGTTTTATTCTTGGCTGCTTGTTTTGGATTTTGTGCCATTGCTCAATGGTCCTTGCCTCAGCACTGGAAGCATTTAGAAGGACGCCGGGACCTGAAAATATTCTTGAGCATAGAAATGATTTTGACATTTTTCCTTTTGAGCGCCTTGTTTAAACTCGTCGTTTATGACCGTTGGCCCCAGATAGCCCAGCATATTTATCATGTCCTTTTGGTCCTGCTGCTCCTTAATAAAATATTTTATAGGTCCATTATCAGTTTTGGCAAAGGACTTTACGCATTTGTCATCAATGAGCAGAATCTTCCTTTTTTGACCCAAATGGCGGCGGGTGGCTTTGTCCTGACCGTCATATTTTTGCTTTACTTGCCTGATCCCCAGGGGGTCGTGGCCAGGGTCTTTATGGGGGAACAATTTCATAATTGGGACACCTGTGTTTTTGCCCCGGCTTTTGCGTATTTAAAAGGCCTTTTGCTTGATGTGGATGTGATTTCCCATTATGGGTTGGGCATGCCCATGGTGGTGGCTTATTTGACTAAATTGTTCGGGACCTTAAGCTATGAGCACATGCTGATGGTCTTGATGTGGATGAGCATCGTTTATTATGTGACATGGTTCTTTTTATTAAGGCAATGGCTGGGCGGGGTATTGATACCGATTGCAGGGATACTCTTTGCCATACGCTGCCAGATGTTTCATTCGCTCACCTATCCATTGGTATACACCTATCCCAGTGCCACACCCCTGCGTTTCTTTTTCGATGTGGCGGTCTTTTTCTCGTTATGGCGGCATATTAAAACGAAACATTCTCTCTTCTTATATGCGGCCGCGTTTTTCTGCGGGTTTATGCTTTTTTATATGACTGCGGAAGGCCTTTATATCACAGGGGCTTTTTACGTCTATTTATTGATGGGCATGGCTTCTAGGCCTGGTCATCTCTCTTTAGGTCATTTGCGTTCATCCATGGGACAAAACATCATTTATTTTTTGTTGGTCCCTTTTGTTGCTTTTGGGTTTATCGTCTTGACCCAGGGAGAACACGCTTTTAGCCCCCTATTTTGGCAAAATATGGGCGAATTTCGGGAATATTTCTTCAGCGGCTTTAGCCTCAGCGCCATGGAAAACTCACTTAAAGTTGGCAATTTTTTAGAGTTCTTAATGGGTTTTGTGGTCCCCATTGTTTATATGCTGACGGTGCTGATTGCCGGCAGTTTTTGGTATTTAAAAGCATCTTCTGATAAATATTTATTGGCTGTCGTGATTGCCATAGAAGGACTTGGGCTTTATCATTATTACGCATTTATAGGTTATGGGGGAAGTTACTACATGCTGGGCCTTCCTTTTAATTTTTTGACAGCTTTCTGGGTCAATGAAGGGTTGTCCTTGATGAGTGTCTCTCGACGGAGTTCTGTATCCCTGGGGCTGGTGTCGGTGTGCGCCTGGGCGCTTTTGACCAACCAGCATTTTATCAGCTACCCCAATCTGATGAATTTTTCCCGTAATCCCCTGATCGATACGTCGGTGGTTCAGTTTCCTGTTGGCAGGGCCTCGTATTTTAACCATTTGTTCCGGGACTATCCCGAGTCTGCCAAACTGCCGCGCAATTCACTGGGAGAAATCGATGAGAAGCTAAGATTTGAGAATGATTTTCTGACTGACGAGGACCTAAAAGCCTATTATTTAAAGGAAACTGATTTTAGCCCCGATGCCGGGCTGATCAAGAAATGGACAGCCCCTGATGAGCGGGTGGCATTGATCAGCAGTTTTGAGGTTGAAATGCTGCTGCAGGCCGACCGCAAACCCTTCTTTTATTATTTTCCGTTGCTTAATTCCAGGCCTTTGCGCATGCGGATGTTTCACATCGCCCTTTTGTATACACATCAGCAGTTGGCCCGGATCATCGACTCATTGGAACAACGCAAACCAACCCATATATTCATGGAACGGATTTATTTATACCGGAGAGTGCCGGCGTCTTATTATTACGATACTCCCGTGTTGATGGCCCTCTTGGAATATGTCAATACACATTATGAGCCAGTAGACAATGGATTATACCTGGTGGCCATGCGCAGGAAGGGATAATTACGAAAGCCCTGCTCGACAGCAATAGAGAAATCTGGTATAACTAATTTTCGTTTCCATATTAGCATAAGGACAAGGGATGATCCGGCAACAATACCTCGATTTTATTAGGAAGATATTACGTCAGGAAGGGCCTTTGTGGTTATTCAAACGGGCCTCACAATACGTTTTGATCCATTCATCTTTCGCTGCTAAAAAACCGCTTTGTGGTCCCATTTTTGCGACGCTCGTGACCAATTATAATTGTAATTTTCACTGTGTTATGTGTGATGTCCCCTCGAGGGACAGGATTTTGCGTGACCGCGGGCTTAAAGAGCTTTCGACAGAGCAAATCAAGGGTGTGCTAAGAGACTTCAGGGACTTGGGTGTGTCCGGGGTCGCGTTCACAGGAGGAGAACCCTTCCTTAGAAAAGACATTTTTGACCTGCTCAAATATTCGAGGAAACTTCGCCTGTATACGCATATCAGCACCAATGGGTCTGTGTTTAACGAAGAAAATGTCAAGAAAACGCTGGATACTGGGATTGATTCCATCAATATTTCACTAGATGGAGCCAGCAAAGAAACACATGATAAAATCAGGAATTTTCCAGGGGCCTTTGATAAAGCCATAGGGGCCATTGAACGTATAGACCGGATGCGTAAAGATAAAAATATCCCAGTTCGTCTGAAAATCGTAGCGGTGATTAATAAAAGAAATATTGATGAAATTCAGGACCTCCTTAATTTAAGGTCAACGTTAAATGCAGATAGCATTGAATTTATCCCTGAAGAAGCTTTCAGCACCGCAGAAATGAAATCTCCGACCCCGGCGGATGTCGATTTCCTGCAGAAGGTCAGGAAATATTCCAAACTGCTTTTGGACTTAAAGAGCAAGGGGGAAAAGATCGAAAATTCTTCAAGTCATCTGGCGTTATTTCCGAAGGCCTTTGGCAAGGAACAGATACCTTTTAATTGTTACGCAGGATATAATTCAATTGCGGTGGATTGTTTTGGTGAAATTTATCCCTGCGCCCCTTGGTATAATTGGGACAAGGGAGTGGGGAACATTGCTGACCAAGGCCTGAAAGAATTTTGGTATTCAAAAGGATATGATAAGCCCAGAAGTGAGATCCTCAAATGTCATGGATGTTATTTGCCCTGCCAGACAGAACTCAATATGATTTTTAGTGCAAAGAGATAGATTTCGTGGATTATGCGAATGGAATTCGTTAATAAATTCATCCCAAGAAAACTCGATCCCGTTGTTTTGTGCTGCTGCATGGTCTTGTTATTAGTTTATATTTATATCTTTTTTGTTCTTTTGAATTATTATTTTTCATGGATGCAATTTGAAGTTTATGATATCCATCCATGGGCCCTGAGTAATGGTAAAGGGTGGCATTGGGCAGATTTCGGTAGGTTCCTTACCACGGAAGCCATTGAAGGGAACGCCAACAGGGTCTCAAGGCCAGTTTCTGATTTTGTCCAGATTGTGAACGCTAAATTCCGCGCTTTTTGTTGGGATTACATACCGCCTCACCCGACATTTTCTTGCTATTGGCCGTTAAGTTTTTTCTTTCTTCCAGTATTCCTCTATAAATTCTTTAGAAACATGGGATGTCAGGCTTATCTTTCTTTGGGAGGGGTCTGCTTATATTTGACTTCGATCGGTTTTTTGAACCCTCTGGTGATGTACATGCATCCCGCCAAAAATCTGGTGAATTTTTTTGCGGTCTTTTGTTTATATTTGGCGTCCCGGCTCTATAGAAAATCCACGGCGTTAAAGGAAGGCAGTTCAGTCGAAGAAATTCCCGGGTTTTGGGTACAGTATGGGTTTTTCCTGTTTACACTCTTTTTCTCTTTCTTTTGTGATGAGACAGGTGTTTTTATTGGTGCCATGACACTTTTTCTTTTGTATCCCTTTTTCTTCCGGTTTAAAGAAAAATGGTTGTTGTTGGGGTTTCTTTTTTTGCTGCCATTAGCGTACATGTTAATGGTTTATTGCGTGTTGCCGTACATTCATTTCCTGGTGCGAGGTAAAACACTTGTTTTAAGCCGTTTTGAAGATTATCCGAAGAACATATGGGCTTTTTTAAAACCATCCTGGTGGATCGAGCCCGTGATCAATGCCTCGTATTTTTTGAACGACCATCCGCACTTAGAATTAAACACCGCGAATTTATGGCCCAACAATAAGCCCCTTTATTTTATTCAACTCATTTATACATCACTTATGAGTTTAGTCTTGTTCTTATTTGTTATGACTGTCAAGGAAAGATACAAGATGAGCAAAGCAGGTCTTGGGAACGTGGCGATGCCGCTGCGGCGGGTCATGGTGGCGGCAGCGTTGTTTTTTCCGTTCGTATTTTTTCATACCGTCATGATGTTACGCATGGGGCTATGTTATTATGGCGCTCTCTATTCCTTGATTTATTACATTGCCTTGACCTATCTTTTTCAATTCGTGTCAGAAGGGAGCAGAGGAAGTCTTTTTAAATGGCTTTTTCCATTGATACTTCTTGTTTCATCGGTACATGGATTGTTGTTTACCACCTATCGTGTTGATCTCAAGGATGAAAACAAGTGGCACAGGAGATTTGTTTATCAAGACGACGATATCTTTACCGGCAAGATCGGTGGTTACTTTAAGGATTTTAGTATTATAGATGGCATGAAGAAGAATGAATGCAGGTATCTATATGTTGCCTATCAGTGGGCCATAAGGAAGGGTAAAACCCCACCCATGTTGACCCAGGAAAAAATGAATTATTGCAACGCTGTTTTGGCCTCGGACACGACATTCCCTGCTGAAGTGAGGTATTTGAACATTGAACAGTAGCTTTAGACAGGCCCTATTTTTCTACTAAAAAATTACCTATGGCCAGTATATCAAGGTCGGTACGCAAAAAACAATCCACCGCCTGTTGGGGCGTGCATACAATAGGTTCGTTTTCATTAAATGAAGTATTAAGCAACACGCCTACCCCTGTGATCTTTTCGAATTCACGGATCAATTGCCAAAATTCAGGCACAATTCCTTTATTGACCGTATGCACCCGCGCGGTCCCGTCATGATGCGTGACAGCGGGCAATAGTCTTTTTTTGTCCTCGCAGACATCGGCGATCAAGATCATATACGGAGAGGGTTGGCCTTTGGGCATGATAAAATAATCATGGACACGTTCTTCTAATACCGACGGGGCAAAAGGACGGAACATTTCACGGTGTTTCACCCGGGCATTTAACCTGTCCTTCATCGTCGGGTCTCTCGGGTCAGCAACGATGCTGCGATGTCCCAGGGCCCGGGGACCTGCCTCCATCCTGCCTTGAAACCAGCCCACAATCCGGCCTTTTGCGATATGCTCCGCTGCATCGCGGGCAATATCCGCACTGCGCTTATATGAAATATTTTTTTCTTTTAATGCCGTTTCAATCTGGACATCTGTATAACTCATCCCTAAATAAGGGGAATTAAACATTTCACAACGTGGTTTTTTTAAGACCTGATGATAATAATAAAGGGCGCTGCCTAGGGATGTCCCCGCGTCATGGGCAATTGGCTGGAAGAAGAATTTCTTAAAAGGGGTCTGTTCGATGATCTTTTTATTCATCAGGCAATTAAGCGCCACTCCGCCGGTCACGCATAAATTTTCTGCCTTTGTCCGCGCGTAAATACTGTTGGCCAGGTGTACCCCTGTTTTTTCAATGGTCCTTTGCAGGGCATAGGCTATATCAAAATGACGCTGGTCATAAGGTTCTTGTTTTTGACGTTTGGGGCCGAAGGTCTTGATGAATTGATCACTGACCCATCGTCGTGTCCCATGAGTATGAAATGAAAAGAAATCCAGGTTTAATCGATAGGCGCCGTCATCGTTCAGTTTGACGAGATTATTAAATGCTTCGACATAGTTGGCGTTGCCATAAGCGGACATCCCCATTACCTTCCATTCGTCAAAAAAAGGGGCAAAGCCTAAATAATCCGTGATGGCTGCGTATAAATGCCCCAAGGAGTGTGGTACCGTGATTTCTAATATTTTCTTGATTTCACGACCTGTTCCAGAGGACATCATGGTGCTGGTCGCCTCACCACGGCCGTCGATGGTAAGGATAGCGGCCTGGTCAAAAGGGCTCACAAAGAAACAAGAGGCAGCGTGCGCCAAATGATGCTCGATAAAGTGCACCTTAGGAGACCTTGGCATCCCAAACTGTCCTGCGATTCTTTTTCCTATCCGGTTCATCAAGTGAATGCGTTGTAAGACAGACAATTCCCCGCCGCCAGAAGGCGCATGGAGAAGGTTCAGAGTTTTGGGAAAATATCGTAATACATGGACCAGATTGAGGATCTCAAGGCTGGGTTTCAAATAGAAAGTGATATGGTCAATCTCATTGATGCTGATGCCCTCAGATGCCAAACATTGGGTAATGGCACCTTCCGGGTATTTCCATGTGTGCCGTTCCCTGTTTAATCTTTCTTCCTCAATAACAAAGCGGACCTGTCCGTCTTTAATCAAGGAACAGGAAGCTTCATGCGAGTAAGAACTAAGGCCTAATATATACATGATTTCAGATATTAAGAGATAAGTTTTGTGATTGCAACTTAAAAATATTAATAGCAATAAGATTATTGGCCATTTAGAATATGCTGACACTTTATTCTCAGATAACCCGCAAGGAAAATTTATTTTAATGGCTGTTAAAGGTAAAAGGATATTAATTTCCGGTGGCTTGGGTTTTATTGGTCTAAATGCGGTTGAGCATTTTTTGAAGCACAACAGCGTTTGTGTGGTTGATGACGGCAGCCGGATAGGCTGCGATGAATATAAAGGTCGCATAGAATCCAAAGGCTGCCAGTTTGCCCAGCTGGATATCAGCAACATGGGCGCGCTGCGCCGGGTCTACGAAAATTTTTCGCCGGATGTGGTCTTGCATTTGGCGGCCCAGGTCGCGGTCACTCTTTCCATCACAAATCCCATGAGGGATTTTCTTTCCAACGCACAAGGTACCCTGAATTTATTGGAATTGGCCAGGCATTCTACTTGCAAACCGGTCTTTTTGTACGCATCTACCAATAAGGTTTATGGCCAACAGCAGGATAATATCGTCCTTAAAGGCGGGCGTTATACCCTGGAGGCCCTCGCAGGGTATGATGAAATGACGCCTTTATCATTCCAGACACCTTATGGCTGCTCCAAGGGGGCCG
>CAYZLU010000102.1:0-7905 GCA_964479285.1 uncultured Planctomycetales bacterium
TGGAAACTGATTTATCGAATGGCCAAAAGGAGCGGCATGCCAAACGCCGTTTTAATGGCCAATGCTTATAGGGTCCTTATTGCGCATAAGTTAGGATATCAAATACCTGAAAATTTTTATGATTATATAGGAGAGAAACTTGCTCAGATATTGATCAAAGATTTTAGTAGTTATACTTTTGTGCAGCAAGAATTTGTCATAAGAAGATATTTGCATTCGATCCATGAAAATAAGTTTCCGGATCTAGGGGCCATTAAGAAGTCCTTGGGTAATGTTCGTGATTATTCTTCACCAAAAGTCGATACTAACCCTTATTTTATCTGCATCTATGGTGCGGCCCTTGCTCATCTGTTGCTTTTCCATTTAAGCTATCGCAAGGACGCTGTTGATATTGCATTAAGATATATTTTTCATCTGGGTGAATCGGGAGATGCTCTTCAGGCCCAATACATCCTTCAAGATGCAGAAGCGATCTTGCTTAAAATTGATCAAATGATGATTCATGTTTCTGATGAAGGAAGGATTGATGATCTGCTTGTTCACGTAAATAGAGCAGCGGGGTTAAGCGAAATCATCAGCCTTGCTTCGATTTATGACGGTACAGATTTACAATCAGCTTCTGCAGCCTTACATGTCCGTGAACGTTTATTTGCAAGAAGAGCACAGGTTTTTCCGCTTGGTTCTATTGGTGAAGATACCAGGATTTTAAGGGTCATGTATTTTGCTGCTCCCGTGATAGCTTTAGGGCGGCGTTCGGGTAAATCTGTGGAGGATATTATGGAGGACTTTTCGCGGAATTTTCCTCGTTTTCCTCAGGAGGAACTGGAGAAAATAAAAATGTGGACAGCAAACGTGCAGGCAGGAACATTTTTGCCGCACACCAATGAAGGTCTTTTATTTTTTCATTTTTTATTGGCCTTTTACGGGGCGTTAAACACGAATACTGCTTTCGAAGAGATCTGCAAAATATTGGAATGGGAAAGCAATTGGGATGAGGCTGTTCGTCAATCAAAAGCAAGATATCATGAATTAGGGGCCCAAATCCACCAATGGCGCCTTGAACGGGGGATGACGGTCAGGGACCTTGTTTATGCTATTAAAAGAGTAAATTCTCGAGTCAAACCTACCCAGTTAGGAATAGCAGATATTGAAAAAGGAACGAACTTTGCAAGGGAAGAATTTATAGAGGCCCTGCCTGTGGCTTTAGGATTAAATGAGGATGAGGTAATGATTTTAAACGGTTTAATGGAAAAGTCTAAAGATACTGTTAAATCAACGATCAAGCAGGAGCCAAAGCCAACGCCTCCGGTGGGAAAAGAGTTTGCTGTAAATTCTGAAGAAAGCCTTTTGAAGGGCTTGACATCAATGGCGAATGGGACCCTTGGTCATAATCCCATCAATATTTTTCCCAAGGGTGACTTAGGGTCCATGAAGCCACCTAAAAGAAAGGCTGCACCCCGAGCGCAAGAACTTCCAGCAGCTAGCGTGGAAACAGTGCCCAACACTATACCGGCTGAAACTGTAAGTCCTACACATGAAGAGGTCAATCCAGAAGATGACGCAACTATTATGATTAATCCAGAATATACAGTATTGCTGAGAGATAAGGATATAGATACAACGATGTTACAGAATTCGCGAAGGGTATTTATAAAATTATTAAATCAATTTATTAAGAATCCAACTGCGCCTACATATGGCCAAACAGGCGTATGGTTTAACCGTATAGGAGAAAGTGCTCCCTATCGGATTTATGTCATGCTTGATAAGCAGAAAAAAACGGTTATTATTTTAGGTTACGGCACTCCCGCTAGTTTTAAAGATAAAAAAAAAGGTCCTCGCGATTTGGATTATCTTAAAGGAAGATTCAGCGATTTCAATCGTTCCTTTGATCAGATCCTAGCAGACCCAAAAATAACCTTAACGGAATTCAAAGATGAGCTCCCTACAAAAAATGGCAATGGTAAAAAGAACGGTGGTGGTAATCCTGCTATGACCGCACAAAAACCAGGTGGTATTGACCTGGCCTCTATCAACAAACTGTTTCAAAGCTCATCCAAAGATGGTGGTATTAAATTCCGCATTGATGCCGCCATGGTCCAAGAGCTCCAAAAGGCCCCGGGTCTGACAGTCGGCAGCATCACCCTGACCCCCCTCAAAAGCCTTCCACAATTCCTTGGTATGGATCAATGACAAAGCGCTTCCAAAATAAATTTGCCCATCCTATAAAAATATGTTACCCTTTTTTTGTTTCCTAAGTTGAGAGCTTTTTTGCCGATACCGCTATATTACTATTAATTTTGGCTTTCAACCGTAGCCCCGCCTATCGTTACAGGCAAACGGCGGGGTCCTATTAGGAGATAATGTATGTTTAGACGTCTGATTGCTTCATTTGTATGCCTTACCTTTATTACTGCTACCTGTCCGGCTGTTTTCGCCCAAGATTTCAGCGTTAGCCAGCTTCCAATACCAGGCACAATGGTTTCCATCAGCCCCAGCTTTGAACCTGCTTTAATCAAGGGATTGACTGTCCATAAAGACAATCCATTTTTGTTTGATTTTATTGTTGATCCAGGGCAGTTTAAGGTGTCGAAGGCAGATTTAAAAGATGAATCCGAGCGCATGATTAAGTATTTCTTTGCTGCTTTGACCATTCCAGATAAGGATGTTTGGGTCAACCTGAGTCCTTATGAAAAAGACCGGATGATCCCTGTATCGCTGGGTCAAACAGCCATGGGCCGCGATTTATTGGCCCAGGATTACATGCTCAAGCAATTGACTGCTTCTTTAATATATCCACAGAAAGCTTTAGGCAAGACATTTTGGGACACTGTTTATAGCAAAGCCAAGGAAATGTACGGCACCACCCAAATCCCGGTCAACACTTTTAACAAGGTCTGGATAGTCCCGAAAAGAGTCGGTATCTATGAACACGGCCAGACGGCATTTATCGTTGATGGTCATTTAAAGGTCATGTTGGAAGAAGATTATTTATCGATGACTAAACATAATGCGATTACAAGCCAAGCAAAAGAATCCCGGGTCAATCAATTAGGTTCCCAAATTATTAAATCAATCATTCTTCCTGAAATCGAGAAAGAGATCAATGATGGCAAGAATTTCGCCACTTTGCGTCAGATATTTTATGCACAGGCATTGGCGGTATGGTTTAAACATAATTTAAAGCAGGCCTTGCTTAATCAGGTATATGCCAATAAAGGCACTGTTAAAGGCATAGACCAAAATGATGCGAAGACCAATGAGGCGATTTACCATCAATATTTGAAGGCTTATAAAAAAGGTGTGTTTAATTATATTCAGCAGGATGTAGATCCAGTCACTCAAGAGACCATGCTCCGAAAATATTTTTCTGGCGGTTACACTGAGAAAGATTTGGATGCCGCGATTGTTTCCGTAGGACTTCCCCCAGGGGCCGTGAATGGCCAGGAGCAGGAAGCTAAGAGTTATATAGATGAGACCGTCGCAGTTGTATCGAATGGGGCTGATGCCGCGGCATTGGCTTTTAAAGCAGATGCGGCTATGGCTAATGGTATTAAAAAGTCAATAAATTTATTGGTTGATAGCATGGCTTTTACCAGAGATCAAAATGGATATAGGGTAGCGCTGGATATCTCTAAGCAGCCAGTTTTAGAAGCTGTCCTTCATCTTTTTGCCGGGGACAGTTTAGAAAGCAGTATAAATGATATGAAATTATGGCTTGAAAGCCATGCAGAGGCGTATGAAATGACTGTTGCCGATGACAACACTGGCATAACATTTCTGACACATTATCCTGGCATTTTTATATTTGAAGAGTTGCTTAGGTCATTTGAAGTATATGATGAAGATGAGTTTGATGCCCGACTTCATAAATTTGGGAATGATTTTCTAAATGGCGAGAAACAAAAATTGATAGCTGCGTTAAGAAAATATAAGGTCATTAGTGTCCAAGGAAATAAAACCAGTGTCACTTTTCAAAACACTGAAGAATTCAAAAGAACTTTCGATGATTATATTGCAGCGGCAGTCCCTGGGTTCCGTGCCAACCCTCGATTGTATAATTTACTTGGTGGTTACACCCCTGATGAACAAGAGCAGAAAATTCGTGAAGCACAGAGAGAAATTAACCAAGAGATAAGGGAAGTGATGCAAGAATTATTTAACGCAATTATAGGATCTCCAGTGACGCTTACTAGGGAGTTTACTGGATATGGTTTTGAAACAGATTTAGACGAAAATACCGTACGATCCAGAATTGATGAAGCGACCGAAGAAGATGCGGCGATGATGACAATCGATTCTAGAATAAGAAATGCCGTAGCTTTGTTAAAAACATCCGAGGCTGCAGGTATTCTCGTGCGTCTTCTTGAAAACAAGAAAAGAGTAGATTGGTTGTCAGTTTCTAAAACAGCACAGGATGATTTGAAATCAGCCTTTAGGCTTGAAATTTCAGAAATCATAACAATGATTTCACAATATAAAAAATGGAATCTATTGAGTCGGGAGACATGGAACCCTAAAGTACGTATCCAATATTTAAAGTTTATGGTGCTAAAACCAAAAATTGATCAATTATTGACGAGTGAGTCGAAGAAACATGTTCATTCTCCGATACAGAAAATTGAAACAACATTTCCACCATCAATGGCAATATCTAAGGAAACAGTGCCTTTTACAGAAGATTCTGTTCACCAATGGTTGATTGAACAAACACAAGGTGATCCTAATGTTGTGGTTGAGATTAGCACAATTGTTCTAAAAAGATTTGGTTTGAGCATTGCGACTTATGATCAATTAGATAGAATGCTCTATAAAATATTTAAAATGAAGGCAACTTCAGGTCCTGGTCAAATGAGCATGTATTACAAAGGCTTTTCTGACGGTGAAACGATTTCTTTAAGAAGTTTAATGGATGAAAACTCTCCACAAAATGTTATTGCTCTTGTTGATTTGAAAGATGCAATTGATAGTAATAAAACAATAATTGAAGAAGGACAATCACGGAGAATTCTTAATGAGAAAGGCTTGGTTGATGCCAATGGGAATATTCCTGAATCAATTAGGTCTAAAATGCCTTTGACTGTTGAAGGAGAAGGGTTGATGATGAGGTTATCTAGTCCCAAAAGTCATCTTAGGGATAGAGCTATGGCATATGGTGGTATCGACTTAAGCCAGCAGGATGAGGCTTTGCATGTTGAGAAGGATGCTAACGGCGGGGTAAAGGTCAGTGTAGATAAGGCTTTGATCGCACGCATCGAGCGTGGAGGGACCATGTCCGAAGTTGATCCTGTGATCATCGATATGCAGCCTGCGGATGCGCGGTCTATATTTGGAGTTGAGGCCACAGTTAGAACACCGGTGATTTCTCCAGTATAAGTTGCGGCTTAAAGCAGCTTTGCAGTAAATATAAGTCATAACGCACACCTCTTTGGTGATGCATTATGACTTTCATTTTTTAATGGCTTTTCTTCATTTACATATGTAAAATAAAAACAGCTCTATTTGGGAAACTGTTTTTAAAGGAGATATGCCAATGAAAAAATTAATCGTCATTCTTACTTTGTCAGGTTCGGCTGTTTTATTGGCAGGGAGTGCATGGTCTGCTACGGCGACGGCTGTTCTTAAGGGTACTGCACCAGATTCCAAGATTTCGGGCACGGTGACGCTGACCGAGGAAAAAGGAGGGCTGACCGTTGTGGCTAAGCTCGCCAATGTCCCGCCTGGTTCACATGGGTTTCATATCCATGCGATTGGCGACTGTTCAGACATGGGCAAGGGAGCAGGCGGACATTTTAACCCGGACAAATCTCCTCATGGCCTGTATCCCATGGATGGCCCCATGAAAGCCATGGCCGGGGACATGGGGAATTTGGTTGCCGGTGCCGATGGCACAGGAGACTTTTCTGTATTCATGCCTGGGCTTACCATTAAAGACGGCAAGTACGCAGTCAATGGACTTTCGGTCATTCTGCATGAAAAGAAGGATGATTTCAGCCAACCCTCAGGTAATACCGGAGCACGGATTGCCTGCGGCATCATTGAAGCTGACCCGACTACAGCTGTTCCAGCGCCAGCGGTAGCGGCCCCTGTAACGACAACAGCACCCGCGCAAAAAGCAAGTTGGTAAATTTATGTTAGACATTGAAAACACAGCCTTGGCGGTGATTGATGTCCAGGGCAGGCTTGCGGGGTTGATACACGATCATGACAAGGTATTGACGCATATTGAGTATTTTATCAAAGCTGCCGAGGCTTTTGGCCTGCCAATCCTATGGAGCGAACAAGCGCCTGATAAGATTGGGGGGACGGTTGAATCGATTAAAAATTTGCTTTATCCCATGATCAAGCCTATCCCCAAAAGAAGTTTCAGCTGTTATGGATGCCCTGAATACGTCGAACATCTTAAAACAATCAACAGGCGTCAAATTTTAGTGGTGGGAATTGAAACGCATGTCTGTGTTTATCAAACTGTTCATGACTTGCACCGGCACGGTTACCAGGTGCAGGTCGTGGCTGATGCTGTTTCTTCGCGTAAGCAATCGGATCGTGAGTTGGCCATAGCCCGCATGCGCGATGAAAGGATCACCATCACAACGACTGAAATGGCCATGTGTGAGTTGCTTAAAACAGCTGACCATCCGAAATTTAAAGAGACCATAGTCCATCTTAAAAGATAATTAAATTTCATTGTGTCCTTGCGAGGGGTCGAAGGCGACGTGGCAATGTCTGATAGAACAACCTTAAAGACTGAAGTAGACGACCTTTTACAAGAAACCCGCGTTTTTCATCCATCCTCTTTGTTCCATAATCTTGCTAATATCAAGGATGACTCGTTATATGCCCAAGCGAAGGTCGACCGTGTGGCTTTTTGGGAGAAATGTGCCAAAAAACTCGAATGGTCCCAGCCTTGGAAACAGGCCCTGGTTTGGGACAGTCCTTTTGCCAAATGGTTTGTCGGCGGGAAAATCAATGCCTCTTATAATTGTTTAGACCGCCACATAAAGGCCAATTTGGGCAATAAAACCGCATTGATATGGGAAGGCGAAGATGGGGCCCAAAAAACTTTCACTTATGCGGAAAGTTATTTGGAAGTCAACAAATTAGCCAATGCCATTAAAAGTCTGGGGATCAAGAAGGGTGACAGGGTGGCGATCTATATGCCGATGGTCCCTGAGGCTGTGTTTGCCATGCTGGCCTGTGCCCGCATTGGCGCGATCCACACAGTTGTTTTTGGCGGATTTAGCGCGGAAGCTTTGCGTGATCGTATCAATGACTCCCAAGTCAAATTGCTTATCACTGCCGACGGCGGTTTTCGACGTGGCAATATCGTGCCGCTAAAAAGCATTGCTGACAGTGCCTTAAGCCAGACACCCAGCATCCAGGATGTGATCGTGGTCGAGCGATGTAAGAATGATGCACCTATGAAGGCTGGACGTGACCATTGGTATCATGATGTTGTCCGACACGTTAAACCTTATTGCGAACCTGAGCCCATGGACAGCGAGGACGTTCTTTTTATCCTCTATACGTCAGGGACAACTGGGAAACCTAAAGGCATTGTCCATTCAACCGGCGGATATTTAACAGGGGTTTGCAATACGATGCAGTGGGTATTCGATTTAAAACCGAATGACATTTTCTGGTGTACCGCGGATGTGGGCTGGGTGACAGGGCATAGCTATATTGTTTATGGCCCTATGACCAACGCCGCCACCCAAATCCTTTACGAAGGAGCACCGGATTTTCCAGAGCGCGACCGTTTCTGGCGAATTATCGAGAAATATAAAGTGAGCATTTTTTATACCGCGCCAACCGCCATTCGCGCTTTTATGAAATGGGGAGACCAATGGCCCAAGGGATGCAATTTAGGTTCTTTGCGCCTGCTGGGGAGTGTGGGGGAACCGA
>CAYZLU010000103.1:0-6553 GCA_964479285.1 uncultured Planctomycetales bacterium
TCTTGTCCTGCATTTGCTGCTTTTGGGGCTCGAGGATGTATTTTTCCGTGTAGCCGCGGCCCACGGTGATGGGGCTCATGTCCTTGATATGTTTCTTGCAATGGTAGACTTCACCGATCAAATAGGTGTCTTTATCAATCGCCTTTTCTTCGTAGGTGACGGTTTCCTGGCCCACAGGCTTCATAAAAGCGGTCTTGATTTTACGCTCCTGGAAATTCTTGAACAGCCCCAGGGATATGGTCGTCTTCCCAGCGTTTTGATGGATGGCGGAGATGAAAATATTCTTAAGGTGTTTTACTTTTTTCATAAACTGCCCCTGGATTGTTCCTGGTCACATTATTACGACACAGCCCTTACTCTCCATAACCATTGTCTTACCCGTGTGTCATTTTAAATATCAAAACGCATATCCCCGGCAATGAAAAAAAGGCCCCTACAAGAATAGGAACGAAAATAATACCTATCACGCCAGGCTCAAGTACGGATTCTTTGGGATTTTGAGGGTCATAATAAACAATGACCTTTTGGTTAGGGTGATATTTATCTACTGTTTCTTGTGCGAATTGACGAATATTTGATGGGTCGTATCCGTATGAAACCCTGTTTGCTGTATATAACTCCCCATTATAAAAATAATGATATTTGATCTTGGCTTCATACATAAAACTCCTCTTGAGACCTAGTTGCCGGTAACTATGTATTTCAGAACTCACAATTTTACCTGTTATTGTTGGCCAGCCCCTAGATTCTTCAGTTTTTATTAGTTGTCTGAATCCAGAAAACAAGGCCATTAAGCCCATCATGGTCATGAAAAAAAGTATTATTTTACGACTCAAGGGCCCCTGGGGTTTTCTTGGTGTGCCATCAATGGTCTATTGTATAACCTTTGTCTCTTGCCTTAAAAACAAAAATAAAATAACAAGAGTGCCTATAATAAGAGACCCCAAGATAGAGAACAACAGAGAATTTAGCATAAGAAAACAAATACCACTAATTAAACATGCTGTAAGGATAAATGCCGGAGGAGTGATTGTCACTCCAGGTGATGCCCACGGCATAATTGCCCAGGGGCAAGATTTCTGTAGGATTAATGTCCTTGGGGATTTTTTGGATGTCCACCTGCCTCTTGCCTGTCACTTCTGATACGCATAGGGCACATTGGCAGTTGGCGCGAAGGTCAAAGGCCTTCGCTGAAATTTCCCGACCATCGCTAAAAACTAGCACCACCCGGCCGTCCCTAAAACCGGCGTCTTTCAAGTCAGATTGGGATGATTGACTTTTCTCAACAGCTTGCAATAACTCATCCGTTGCTTTTTGAATGTAGGTATTGGCATGGTACGCGCGCATATCTCCTGAGAGTTCTCCCATGATCGGGACCTCAACCAAGGTCTTGACCCCAAAACGCGTGGACAAAGCCCCTGCTTTTTGTTCTCCAAAAATGTAATATTTCTTACCTGTGTCAGGTGCTACAAAATAGGCCATGTTCTCAATCACGCCCAGGATCGGTACCTTGACTTTTTCAAACATCAATATACCCCTGGCAGTGTCCACCAGGGAAAGGCTGTGGTGGGTGGTCACGATCACAGCCCCTGTCAACTTGATCGACTGGGTGATCGTCAACTGAACGTCCCCTGTACCTGGAGGCATATCAAGTATCAAATAATCAAGTTCTCCCCAATCTGTTTGAAACAATAATTGTTGGATATACCGCGTGACAATGGGGCCTCTCATCACCGCCGGGGCGTCTCCCAATAAAAACCCAAAGGACATCAGTTTAAGCCCTTGGTGGTCAATGGGCGAGAGCATCTTGAATTCATTGGATTGTACCTGCACATCACGCAGTTGAAACAATGAGGGCAAGGACGGTCCATAAATATCCGCGTCCAAAAGGCCTGTCTTAAGACCACGCTGGGCCAACTCAAGAGCCAAAGCACAGGCGCAAGTGGATTTGCCCACCCCGCCCTTGCAAGAGGAAATAGCAACGACGTATTTGACTTTAGATAAAGAAAAAGGGTTAGTACTCATATAAGAAGAAAGGATTGGTACTTATAGATCCTTCGGCAGTTGCCTCAGGATGATCCCGGCGTTTCTTCGGGATCATTTTAAACTAGCAGTTAAAGCCTGGGGAATTTCATCGGGGAAATCAACGACCATGACACCCGCGTCGCGCAGCATCTGCATTTTTGCCTCGGCTGTGGAATCACCTGAAGAAATGATGGCCCCGGCATGGCCCATGCGCTTACCTGCAGGGGCGGTGCGCCCGGCAATAAAGGCCACTACTGGCTTGGTGACATGCCTTTTGATGAAATCCGCGGCCAATTGTTCGTCCCCACCGCCGATTTCGCCCACCATCACAATGGCCTTTGTATCCGGGTCTTCCTGGAACATCTTGAGGACATCAATAAACCTCGTGCCGATAATCGGGTCCCCTCCTAAACCAATACAACTGGATTGGCCCATGCCATTGGCCGTCAAATTGAAAACCACCTCATAGGTCAAAGTACCTGAACGCGAGACCACACCGATATCGCCCGCTTTATGGATATGCCCCGGCATAATGCCGATCTTGGCCTTGCCCGGTGATATCAATCCCGGACAATTGGGACCGATTAAACGGCATGCACTTTGACCCAAAGCTTTTTTAACTTCCACCATGTCCAGGACCGGAATGCCTTCAGTGATGCAAATGATCAAAGGGATGCCGTTAGCAATGTCTTCTAGCATGGCGTCTTTGGCGAATTTGGCCGGCACATAAATGACCGCGGCATTGCAGCCGGTTTTTTCCTTGGCCTCTTTGACGGAATTAAAGACCGGGATGCCATTGACTTCCTGGCCGCCTTTGCCAGGGGTCACGCCACCAACGACCTTGGTGCCGTAATCCAGCATTTGTTTAGCATGGAACGAACCGTCGCGGCCGGTGATACCCTGCACAATGACCTTGGTATTTTGATCAATAAGGATGGACATATTATTTGGACGCTTTCACAGCCTCGGTAACAGCTTGCCTCATGGAAGTAAACGTCGTGAGGCCAGCCGAAGTTAAAAGGGCTTTTGCTTCTTTTTCATTGGTACCGGTCAAACGGATGACCAAAGGGACCGGGATATTAATTTGCTTTAAGGCAGTCAATATCCCGTTGGCAATATCATCACAACGGGTAATGCCACCAAAAATATTGATCAAAATGACCTTGATGTCTTTATTGCGAAGAATGATCTTTAAAGCGTTGAGCACTTTTTCCGGATTAGAAGAGCCTCCCACATCCAAAAAATTGGCCGGCCTTCCACCGAGCAAATTGACCGCGTCCATGGTGCCCATGGCCAACCCCGCACCATTGACGATGCAGCCGACATTGCCTTCCAGCTTCACAAAGCTCAGGCCCTTTTCCTTGGCTTCCAGCTCGTCGGCATCTTCATATTTCATGTCACGCAAAGCCGCTAATTCAGGGTGGCGGTCCAGGCCGTTATCATCAAAAATGACCTTGGCATCCGCTGCTATCAAATTACCTTCGCCGTTGATGACAAAAGGGTTAATTTCCGCGAGCGAACAGTCTTTTTCAAAAAATAGTTTAAGCAGCTTTTGCAGGATGGACGTGGCACTTTTTTGCAAGCGTACATCGCTGAATAATCGGGCTGCAACCGGGACCCAGCGTGCTTCATCAAGGACCTTGGCGCCCTGCATGTAAAATTTGATGATCTTTTCCGGATGGATCTTGGCGGTTTCTTCGATTTCCACCCCGCCTTCAGCAGAAGCGATGACCACCACGTCACCTTTGATATTGTCTATGGTGACGGCCAAATAATATTCTTTCTTGATGTCAATGGCGCGCGCCACCAGCAGCCGCTCGACCGTATAGCCTTTAATATTCAAGTTCTTAATGCGGTTAAACTCGGAAACCAGGTCAGCCTCATTGCCGACGACCTTGACTCCACCCGCTTTGCCGCGGCCTCCGACCAAGACCTGGGCCTTGATGACAACAGGAAATCCGGTCTTGCGGGCGATCTTCATGGCCTCGTCAGGTGTTTGGGCCACATCACCGTCAGCAACAGGGATGCCGTATTCAGCAAACAAATTTCTGGCTAGGTATTCATGGATTTTCATAACGTTAAAGGATATTATCACAATTTATTATAATTACGATATAAAAATTATATTTCTAAGTTAGAATCATTATCAACTCCCCCATCCCCTCTTTAATTCAAAGAGGGGGTTAGGGGGAGTTCATAAAAATATGGATTCTTTTCTAAAACATCTCTCTATCAATCGCTGGACCAATGTTCTTCTTATTGTGCTCATTGGCATGGTCGCATATCACAATTGCCTTCCCAATGAAATGTTCTGGGACGACGATGATTTTATCAATAATAACCGTTTCATCAAGGATTTCCATTACTGGCCCTTATGGTTCAGCCAAAATATGGTGGCCGGTAGTTACCTGGTCAGCAATTATTGGCGGCCCCTTCTTTTGGCCGTCTTTGCCCTTGAATGGCAATGCTGGCACCATTGGGTCTACGGATGGCATATTGTTAGCGTCGGTGTCCATATCATGGCCGCTATCACCCTTTATTTTCTATTAAACAGGTTGTTCGCACGGAATCTATTGGCCCTTCTCACCGCCTTGATCTTTGTGGCCCACCCCGTGCACAATGAAGCCGTGGTCTATGTCAACAGCATGGGAGATTCGCTGGCCGCGTTCTTTGTTTTATCCAGCCTTCTCCTGTACGCCCGCTTTCGCCAATCACAAAAACCTTCTTGGTCCTCCCGTCCTTATTGGGCGGCCTTACTGCTTTTCCCCTTAGGCATACTCTCCAAGGAAACTGGTTTCGTCCTGGTTGGCCTGCTTCCTTTAATGGATTTTCTCCTGCTATCAAAAACAAAGACTTTTTGGGGACGTCTTGGGCAAGTCCTGGCTGCGGCGTGGCCGTTTATTCTCTTAGGCATAATCTATATCATCCTGCGCGGCACGGTGCTTAACTTTTCCAACAGCTTTAATTTTTATAATGAGAACAATGTTTTCACGACCCACCCGGGTGTCCGGCTTATGACTTTCTTTAAAGTCCTGGTGCAATACACCGGTTTTCTTTTTTTCCCCTATCAATTGCGCGTGGAGCGTGAGCTTGCCTGGGCGCACTCCCTGGCAGAGTGGGATGTTATTGCTGGTGGGCTATTGGTTGGGTTTATGTTATTTTCTGCGTTTAAATATTGGACATCAAAGCCGTGGATCTCATTTGGATTAGGTTGGTTCTTTATTGCCATCGCACCGACATCAAATGTCCTCGTCCCCATCAATTCCGTCATTTATGAACACTTCCTTTATATGCCCATGATCGGCATCACCTTGATCGTGACCTATCTGGGCCTCGATTGGGCTGAGAAAAATCGTTTAATGCCGACGTTGTTAAAAATGACTGCTGTGGTCCTGGTCATCTTCTGCGCCATCAATATCCACCGCAATCTAGATTGGCGCACCTCCATCGGTTTTTACGAACAATTAGTCACCTACCGGCCGGATGATTACCGGGTCATCAATAATCTGGGGATGGAATATGCCAATAAAGGCATTCATGACAAGGCCCTGGTCACGTATCTTAAAGCCATTGCCTTAGACCCCAAAAACCCGGTGGCTTATCATAATATCGCTGGCACCTACCGTGACACCGGCCACATCCAATTGGCCCTGGAGAACTTTCAAAAGGCCATTGAGCTTAATCCCAATTTTATATTCACCTACCGTTCTTTGGCTGATCTCTACTGGCGGCTGGGGCAATATGAAAATTGCAAGGAAAGCCTGGAGCAGATCTTACGCATAGACCCTATGGATGAAAATTCCCGCAGGGCCTTGCAAATAGTCCAGGAAAAATTGACCACTTAGGTCGAGAAAATTTCTTTAAAAAACTTCTGCATTTCTACCCACGATGCTTTGTCTGCGGCTTCGTTATAAAGCGCTCCAGGGGGGATGTTCTTGTTGTCCGGATTTGTAAACCCATGCATGGCCCCCGGGTATTTGATCAGGCGATAATTGACCTTGGCATCCGTCATTTCCTTTTCAAAAGCTGCCACTTCATCGGCATTGACAAAGGGGTCTGCTGCTCCGTGCAAGGCCAGGACCTTGGCCTTGATGTTTCTGGCATCCTGCGGTGCGGGAGAGCTTAAGCCCCCATGAAAGCTGACAATGCCTTTAACATCTGCCCCGCTGCGGCCCAATTCCAAAACAGCGGTCCCCCCGAAACAATAACCGATGGCGGCCAATTGAGACGCCTCCACATTAGGCTGGGATTTTAAAACATCCAGCCCGGCATTAACGCGCGCCCTTAACAGTGCCCGGTCCGACTTAAATTTACCTGCCATGGCCCCGGCTTCTGCGATCGACTGCGGGCGTATACCCTTGCCATAGATATCAGCGGCAAAAGCGACATAACCTAATTGGGCGAGCATATCTGCACGCCTTTTGGCATAATTATTAAGCCCTTTCCATTCATGCACGACCAAGACCCCCGGACGCTTGCCCTTAAAAGAATCATCATAAGCCAAATAACCTTCCAGGACAGCATCTCC
>CAYZLU010000103.1:6563-7897 GCA_964479285.1 uncultured Planctomycetales bacterium
CTGCTTGTACACCACGGTTTGTGTTTTTAAAGCTGCCAGTGCAGGTGTTGTCAAACCTGTAATGGTCAGCATTGAAGCCAATAAAAAACGCATAAACCACTCCTTTCATTGTTTGTCGCTTCTTTCATGTCCTCATATCGCTTAAAATTCTTTCTCCCCGCAATATCGGCTCCACGGGTTTGGAATCGATCCGCAATCCCCCGTCATGTTCGATATGGATCGTATACAAATACCCCGGGATAAAAACCACCCCGGGGGCCTCAATTTGCACGCTCTTGATCCCTGCACTCTTGGCCTTGGCCTCATCAAAGGCGAAACGCCAAAAATCTTTCCAGAATCTATCCTCAAATCCGCTCGCCTTGCCTTGGATTTTATATCCACCCGGGATCTCATCCACGTGGGTGATGGGGAATTCCTGGGTCCGTGGCCCGTCGAGCACAAAGACCTTCCAAAATAAATAAACACTCCTGCCTTTAAAACGATCCCCCGCAGCCACAAATTTGTCCTCGAAGCGCACCACCAGGGACTGAAATTGGATCAAATTGCCGCTAAACGTAAAGTATTGGGGAGGCATGGCTTGGCCGGCACTGTCTTCTTCGACAAATTTGATGGTGGTCATGTCGCGGTGTGTCGCCTCATCATAATTGACCGCAGTCACCAGCACCTGGGCCGCCCGAGATTCAGCCTGAAGGCGGTCTAACATTTGCTGGTACACATGTTCCTGATTGAAATGCCAGGCCAGCCAAAAGCCGGCGATAATTAAACAAAAAACAATAAACAAGAATCTGCCCATGCATCTATCTTACTATTTTAATCCGTAATAATCAACTTGCTTGCTCAGCAAACCTAAGCTATGATTGAGCAGACATACCAGAAACCTTAAGACAACCGGGAAGTTGGGCCATTTGGAAATTATTCATCATTTCGCGGATTTTTTTATCCACCTGGACAGGCATATCTCCTCCATCAGCACCCATTATGGGGCATGGACTTATTTGATCCTTTTTGTGATTATTTTTTGCGAGACAGGGCTGGTCGTCACCCCTTTTTTGCCGGGAGACTCCCTGCTTTTCGTATTGGGTGCCCTGGCAGCCGTCGGTGACCTGCAGTTGGCCTCCTTGATTCTGATACTGTCCCTGGCAGCCATCAGCGGGAATATGCTTAATTACATGATCGGCACCTATTTGTCGCACAAAGTCACCAATAATCACGCCATTCCTTTTGTCAAACAGTCTTACATCAAGCGTACCCATGAATTCTTTGGAAAATATGGCGCTAAAACCATTATCATCACGCGGTTTGTCCCCATCATCCGTACCTTTGCCCCTTTTATG
>CAYZLU010000104.1:0-7815 GCA_964479285.1 uncultured Planctomycetales bacterium
TTGGCTGTGAGCCCATCGACATCCTGCAAATCTTCCAGAGCTTGAAAAGGGCCGTTTTGCTTCCGGTAATCGACGATCCTTGTAGCCAGGGTAGCACCAATCCCAGGAAGCATTTGAAGTTCTTCTGCCCTGGCGGTATTGATATTGATCTTAAATTGCCTCACCTGTTTCGCCCAGCGCACAGGGGCAATGTCCCGCTTAAAAAGCAATTGCACAGCAGCACCCATGATAAAAACGACCATGATAATGGCAATAAATTTACGCTCTTGCGGTGTTAAATAAAACATGGAAATACTCGTTTGGGGGGATTCAAAAAAAGTCGATATACTCAGGGGAGAGCAAGTTTTATTATAGCAGAAATTTTGAAGAATTCGTTATTTTTTAGGATGCCATTTGTGGGGAGAATTTATTATCAACTGCCCCTAAGAATCTTCGAAGGTCAATCACCGGTTCGATATTTATAATAACGGGAATAAAGCCAGGAGTATCTTCGAATTGTTGGAGCATAGCTGGATCAATCCTAAATTTAATGCCATCACCAGTATTCTTTATTTCCAAAGGTGTTTTGTTAGCGGTGAAATCAATACCGCCTTTCTCCTCACTCATCATCGCTAAATTGGCATGCTCATCCGATAAGGCCGGAGCAACGCTTGGCTCCCTCATGAATATTTTTTGGGATGAATTCTGTAATACTATATCTGCAAATGGTATTTGGCCCCTTACGAATGGAGTCAGGACGAATTGCATTTTTACAGCGTGCCAAATGGCTTCTTCCATACCGTAGCTTCTCAACGTGGCGTCTCTTAACACCCGATCATTAAACCGGTTCACAAAAGTTTCATCTAAAAATATTTTTAGGTCCATGACCTCATTTATGTCCGGCTGGGAAAAAACCAACTCGCCTTCTATTATAATCACGTCTAATGATCTTGGATAAATCCATTTGCCGGACTCTTTATCAATATCACCTGTTGCCTGTATATACTGTGGTGGTCTAAAGAGTTTTCCTTCTTTTAATTTATGCATATCGTCCCTGTACAATTGTAAATCGATCCTTTCGGTCCCTTCCAAAGACCTTTCTCGCCTTTCCTTCCGTGGTTTTAAATACCCATCACCATTGACTATGGCGAGACGCAGCCCCTTATTTGTCAACAACCTATATTGGTTCTCTGTATACGTGGATTTTCTAGAAGCATTATCGCCAGATATGGCCACAACCAGCACATGATCTATCTCTTTTCTTTTCTCTTTCCAATAATGATAAATTAAATCCGTCAAAACTTCATCCATGGTCCTTTCTCTCCAGCGCTTTCTTACTTTAAAAGAATCTCCAACCGACAAGAATGAGAAAGTGGGGATCAAAAGATTATGGTAAGCATATTCAAAAAAGCAATCCTCAGCGAGATGTTGACCAATTTCTCCATCATTAATCGCGCCGCGTATCCGCTGTGACATGATTTGGAGAATATCAAAATGAGACTGCCCTTCTTGTTCTAAGTTAAGCATGCATTCTCCATACCATTTAGTTATTTCCTGCTGGTCTAATCCTTTCAATGACTGCCCTAATTTTGCTTGCATGGCAAAATCAGAAAATCTAAACCCTGGGATTAAATTAACACCAATATCAAAATCTCGCCTATTAGCAGCGGCCCTATCCATTGAAAAAACCGTAATTTCACGCATCTCTTGGTCTAAATATAATGCCGTTATTCCACCTGAAAAATACTTTTTGGGGGAAGATTGTTGAGTAATCGGGTCGATTTCCTCTTTTATATAATTATAAACACCTTTCTTGAATGCCTGGAGGTAGAGCTGATAAATCTTTTCCTTCTCTCGAGGATCATCAACATTGACGCCAACTACTTTATTCTTGTCCGCGTATACTTTTGATAAAACACTGTCCTTGATCTTCTTTTTATACCATGTGGCAAGAATTAATGAGTTATACACCTGCCTTAATCGTGCAAAATTCCTGCCTTGATTGATTTCCTTGGTGAGTTCCGGAATGACGATTTGCCGGATGATTTGTTCCGACGTTTTCTGGATTTCAGGCAGATCTATATGTTTTGAATTCTTTACAATTGCCAGATAATCCCCTTCAAGCATAACTTTTAATTTACTTTCCACCACAAATGCCGTACCCGCCTTAACATTCTCATACACAACAGCCTTCTCAGGGATTATCCAAACTTTATTAAACGTACTGACCGGAATATTCGTCGTGCCGAATTTTTTAGTGGTCTCCTCGTAAATGCGTCTCCAAAATTTTTTACCTACCCCATCTTCAGGATAGATTAATGAAGCCGTCACCTGTTTTAGCATATAATCCTCTGCTAATAAATCACGGCCCATCTCCGTCAAACCAAAACTATTGGGAATAATACGGTCTTTTTCATAAGGTGAAAGGTTGACCCACAAATCTTTTTCAGGGATGGTCAAAGAAGCCAAGAAATATTTGATTAATCTGGTAGATTCATCCCGTAGAGACGCAAGATTTTGCGTCTCTACATCTCCCTTATCAAGGATAAAATCAAACCGGAAAGGATTATCGGGATGGACCTTGATGCCTTTAAGGATAGGAGGGGTAAATTCGGGGCTTAAATGTACCCTCACCCCAGGCAAGGGCAAAAGAAAATCCCCACCTGCCGTCAAGGCAGGCTGAGCAAAGACGGAGTTGGACCCAATAGTACTTGTAACTAAAAAACACAAGAGGGCAAATATACAAAGCACTTTTCTCATTATATTCAAAAGATACCACATAAATTTAAAAAATGCTACTTGGGAAAAATAGGGAAATTGGGGGGGGCATCAAAATAACTTCAACTGCAGGGCGTCGGGGTCTTTTTTGAGGAGTTTGTGTTTGGCAGCTTCATAGGCTTTTAATTCTTCGGCAATGTCCGCGAGATAGGGAGAAGGCCCCTGGACCAGGGTCTGGCCGAATAATTGCCTGCGCTTGGCGTGCGTCAAATACAAATGCTCTTTGGCGCGGGTCATGCCTACATAAAACAAGCGGCGTTCCTCTTGGGGATCGCCTTTCATTCCTATTAAATCAAGCGGTAGAAGATTGTTCTCGCATCCAAGAATAAAAACCACTGGAAATTCCAGGCCTTTGGCCGCGTGCAAGGTCATCAAAGAAACTTTCTCAACGTTGTACTCCAATTCTTCCTCATTCTGGCCTAGAGCATCTTCATCTGAATAAATTTCCCCCTTCTTAGGTTTTTGGGAAATCTGATAAGGAAGCCCCAAATGTTCCAAGGATTGCCCCATCACATTTCGCTGTGCATTAAGCCTGTATAGAATGGCGATGTCCCCCAGGCTGCGCACCGCGCGGCGGCTGGTGTTCATATCAAGGCCGCCGATCAATTTTTCAATCTGGTGTGCCACATAATCCGCCTCTGCCCGGTCAGTGGCAGCCTGGTGGAGCACTAATTTGCCTTGGACCTGAAGTTGGGCCAATAATTGGACCCCGCCCATGACCTGGCCTGAGGCAGTTAAAAGGCTCGGCGCAGAGCGATAATTCTCCTGCAGTGTCAAAATTTGCGCCGGGTTAAAATCGTCCTGAAAGCGCCGGAACAATTCAACCCGGCTACCGCGAAAGCCGTAAATAGATTGATTGGCATCCCCGATGGCCGTTAACAATACATCTCCGCGAGCCAATATTTTAAGTAAGGCATTTTGCACTATATTACTATCCTGATATTCATCCACAAAAATATAACGGTATTGATGGCGAAGTTGCCCGGCAATATTTTCATCTTCCAGGAGCAACAGAGCCTCCCGCAAAATATCATCGAAATCAATCCAGTTGTTTTGGTGCAGATAGCGCTGATAGGCCCTGTATTCATCATCCGGTGAAATGACCAAATGAAATGATTTCATATGAGATATGCGATCAAGCATCGCTTTGTCAAAACCCCTTATGTCTTCAGGACTTGCCACCTTAAAATCTTTAGGTAAAGCAGTATATTCAAAATAACCCCGCAATAACTTGAGGCAAAAACCGTGGAAGGTGCCCATCAATAACCGGGACTGGCTAACGCCCAAAGCGATCAACCTGTCTTTCATTTGACAGGCGGCTTTATTGGTAAAAGTGATCGCTAAAATGCTTTCGTTGGATTTTAAAGAAGGAAGTAAATGTGCTATGCGGCGGGTGAGGGTATGTGTCTTGCCCGTACCTGGACCTGCAGTGATTAATAAATGGCTCCCCTTGTGATTAACAGCCCGCCATTGGGATTCGTTTAAGTCGTTGGGTCGTTGCATACCTTATGCCCATGTCCCTGCTAAAACAGTACCATTTGTTGCTCGATGTGTTCGCGCTCGCCGGATTCGAATATCTTGATGGTGCCAAATTCACCGTCGTAGCCCGCGGCAATGCTTATCTTGCCCTGGCGCATGCGGTTGATACCTTCGGCCAATACATCTCCCGCGGCGTGCTGAATATCAGGGATAGGGCAATCTAAAAGAATATAAAATTCGTTGCCTAATTGGCCCAAAATACTCATGTAGGCTTCCTGAACAGCTTTGCTGGCTGTGCCCATGTCCTTGGCTTCGGCAATCATTTCAGGCAGAGGCACAATATTCTGATAAGGACGCCATCGCCTGGATTTGATGCTCTCAGCGCGGTCAGCGAGAGCTTCGACACGCGCCATAACACCGATAGTGACCGGCTTGCCGCAGCCGGAACAAATACCCTTATGCTTGGTCGTCTCCTGGGGATGCCATCGAACATTACAGTTACGATGGCCATCATAATGATATTTACCTTCCTCAGGAAAGAATTCCAAGGTCGAGACCAGGCCACGATCATTCTTGTCACTTAAAGCTTTATAAATGCCATCGTAGGAAAATTCAGTATCAAAAACATTGGCCTCACGCCCCAGCTTGGCCGGAGAATGAGCGTCGGAATTGGATATCAGGATAAAATCATCCAGTTGCTTGAGCCTCCAATTCATCGGCGGGTCAGAAGAGAGGCCTGTTTCAACGGCGAAAATGTGTTTGGTCAGGTCGCCAAAGGCGTCAACCATGCTGTCAAAGCCGCCCATGGAACCCAGCGCTGAAAACCAAGGGGTCCAAATATGTGCCGGCACGAATAAATTCCTATCATCAGCCTCTAGGGTTATTTTAAGTAAATCGTAAGAATCCAGGCCTAAAATAGGACGGCCGTCGGAAGAAATATTGCCGATGGCCCCAAGTTTGGTTTGGACCTTCCGGGCCGCTTGCAGGGACGGTGAAAATATCAGGTTATGCACCTTTCGCACTTTATCATGGCGTTTATAGATATTGGAAATCTCGACCGTGAGCATAAACCGCACCTTACCCCGGCAGACTTTCGGGACTTGAGCGTCAATGGGCTTGGCGTATTTATCCTTGAGCTTAAACAGGCCTTTCTCGGCGGGCTCAAGCTTCTCTTCTAATTCCTTAAACCATTTGGGGTGAACAAAGTCCCCTGTGCCAATGATGTGAATGCCTTTATATTGGGCCCAAAGGTAAAGGTTCTCAAGGTCCAAATTCTTAGCGGTGGCACGGGAGTACTTGGAATGGATATGCAAGTCGGCGATGAATTTCATGGGATTAGTATAACAAAAATCAAGCCACAATGCTTACAAGTTTATTGGGGACCACGATGAATTTCTTGATGGCTGACTCCTGCACGTATTTGGCGACATTGGGATCGGCAAGGCAAATTTTACGTAATTCTTCCTGCGGCATATCCGGGGTCACTTGGATCTGGGCACGGACACGGCCATTGACCTGTACGGCGATGGTGATGATGCTCATCTTAAGCGCATTCTCATCAAAACCAGGCCACGCCACGCGGGAAATGGTAGGTTCAACCTTTCCCATCATCTGCCACATCTCTTCCGCCACATGCGGGACAAATGGCGCTAATAATAAAACCAGGGTCTCAATGGCCTGGTTTAATAAACGTTGTTTGGCAGATTCCCCAGGGTCAATTTTGTACTTATCAATAGCATTGGCTAAAACCATCATGTCGCTGATCGCAGTATTAAATTTATAGCCTTCTTCGAAAGATTGGGTCACTCTTTTGATGGCGTTGTTGCGTTCGCGTTCTAGGGTGGCGTCTGGATCATCTTGCTTAAAAGATTGCTTCGTCGCTTCGCTCCTCGCAATGACACAATAACGTTTCTCGACCATCTGATACACCCTGTTTAAAAAACGCCACGCGCCTTCCAGACCGTCGCTGTTCCATTCCAACTGGTCTTCAGGAGGTGCGGCAAACAAGATGAACAAACGCAGCGCGTCGGCCCCGTATTGGGACAAGACTTCGTCGGGATCGACCGTATTGCCTCGGGACTTGGACATCACTTCATTGTCTTTGAGTACCATCCCCTGGGTCAAAAGACGGACAAAAGGCTCATCAATGGTGACCAAGCCTAGGTCCTTTAAAAATTTAGTAAAAAAACGCGCGTACAATAAATGCAGGATTGCATGCTCAATGCCGCCGATGTACTGGTCTACCGGCATCCAATATTTAGCATCAGCTTTGTCAAAAATCTCTTGTGTATTATGGGCTGAACAAAAACGCAGAAAATACCAGGACGAATCAAAAAAAGTCGCCATGGTATCAGTCTCTCGCCGGGCCGGCTTACCGCATTTGGGGCAAGCACACTCGACAAAAGAACGCACACGGCCCAAGGGAGACCCTCCTTCACCGGTGATTTCGACATCCTTGGGCAATTCTACCGGTAATTGATGATACGGCACTGGGACCACCCCGCAAGCTTCACAATAGACCATGGGGATGGGGGTCCCCCAATAACGCTGACGGGAAATCAACCAGTCACGCAAACGCCAATGAATGCTGACGCGCCCGAAACCTTTGAGCTGCATCCATTCGGCAATCTTACTTTTGGCCTCTTCATTGGGAATCTTGTCAAAATCCCCGGAATTGACCAGGACACCTTCTCCTTCATAAGCCTGGTCCATACCATCGACGGAAACTAACGGGTCCTTAGGGTCTTTAATGACAATGCGCATGGGCAACTTATGGTGCTTTGCAAATTCAAAATCACGCTGGTCATGCGTCGGTACAGCCATGATGGCCCCTGTCCCATATTCCATCAAAACATAGTCACCAATATAAACAGGGATGGATTCATTATTGACAGGGTTGACCGCATGACGCCCGATAAAAACACCTTCCTTGCGTTGGTCGCCGGACATGCGCAAGGACTTGCTTTTATTGGCGGTCCTTTCGATAAATCCCAAGGTGTCTTTTTCTTGCGGTGTCCCAGCGGCCAATTTTATGACCAGAGGATGCTCAGGGGCCAGGACCACGTAGGTGGCACCAAAAATCGTGTCAGGCCTGGTCGTAAAAACGCTGATCGTCTCCGCCATGTCTTTGATTTTAAAATGGATTTCCAACCCGTAGCTTTTGCCGATCCAATTCTCCTGCATGGTGCGCACACGGGAAGGCCATTGCTCTAATTTTTTCAAATCTTCAAGAAGGCTAGGCGCGTATTGGGTGATCTTTAAGTACCATTGTTCGAGTTCTTTTTGCACCACCGCTGTCTTACAGCGCCAGCAAAGGCCATTGATGACCTCTTCATTGGCCAGGGTTGTCTCGCAATCCGGACACCAGTTGACAGACGAGGCCCTTTTATAGGCAAGCCCGCGTTCAAACATCTTGATAAAAATCCACTGGTTCCATTTATAGTATTCAGCGTCGCAGGTAGAAAGCTCACGGCCCCAATCATAGGAAAAGCCCATTTTCTTTAATTCATCATGCATCTGGGTGATGCAGCGGTAGGTCCAATCGGAGGGATCGGTATTATTCTTGATGGCGGCATTTTC
>CAYZLU010000105.1:0-7739 GCA_964479285.1 uncultured Planctomycetales bacterium
CTGCCTGCACCTGGGACCATGGTGAATTTAAGTCCTGCCTATGTACCGCTGATGATTACCGGACTGACGGTGCATCCGAAAAATCCTTTACTGATGGATTTTATTATCAGCACCGGCAATAGTGGATTAAATGTGACCCAGGTCAAAGCAGAATCGGACCGTTTGATCAAATATTTTTTGGCCTGCCTGACCATTCCTGAGAACAATCAATGGGTCAATCTTTCCCCCTATGAAAAACAGCGCATCATCCCCGAAGATTTAGGCCAGACCGTTCTGGGCCAGGACATGTTGGCCCAGGATTATCTGTTGAAACAATTGACCGCGTCCTTGATTTACCCTGAGAAGAATTTGGGAAAGAATTTTTGGGACAAGGTATATGTCGAATCCCAACGAAGGTTCGGTACAACGCAAATCCCTGTCAATACGTTTAACAAGGTATGGATCCTGCCGGAGAGTGCCAAGGTCTACGAACACAAAGACACCGTCTTTGTTGTCACAAGCCATTTAAAAGTGATGCTCGATGAAGATTACCTGGCTCTTTCAAAGCGTAATTCATTAGAGGATCATTCCCTCCCCCAGGTGGGGAGGGTCAGGGAGGGGGGAGATAAAGTCATCAATAATCTCGGCTCCCAAATCGTCCGCCAAATCGTCCTTCCCGCTATTGAACAAGAAGTCAATCAGGGCCAGAATTTCGCCCAATTACGCCAGATTTATAATTCCATGATTTTAGCTGTATGGTTTAAAAAGAACTTGAAAGAGGCCCTGCTTAACCAGGTTTACACAGACAAGTCCAAGGTCAATGGCGTCAATGTGGATGATCCGGCTATTAAAGAAAGGATTTATAAGCAATACCTGCAGGCCTATAAAAAAGGCGTCTTTAACTATATTAAGGAAGACAAGGTTCCCTGTTCCGTTGGTTCCAGCTGTGGAGACCAAACAATACCGCGCAAGTATTTCTCCGGTGGTGTGACGCCATTTGATGCTGCAGAGATCTCAGACATGCCAGGTGAGGTGGCCCTTCCTATTATCGCAGCAAAGCCTGGAGACACCTTCGTAGCACATGGTTTGACGCAAGGTGCGAATGAAGAACCAGCGGCCAAAGCTCAATTTAGGGAAGATGCAGCAATGCAAACGAAGTTAACAACCCTCTTAAGAAAAAGCACGAACTTGGTCCATCAAATAGAAGAAGCTAATAATGCGGGTGATTTTACCGCTTTAGACGATGTGCTAGAAAAAGCAAGAGTTCAATTGAAAGGCAGTCCGGAGAACAATCCATTTCTATTTGGATTCGAATCTGCTGAAACCACAGAAACCGTAGATGTAACCCGACTGACTATTGAAGAAATTCAACATAAGGTGAACCTGTATCTTCAGGGATTTTCATTATCTTCAGAAGATGCTCAAAGTCTACAAGACCGGAAACCATTTTCATTAGAAGATGCTTCTAAGAATATTACCAAAGAGGAAATATTGGCCAATGAAGCACGTTCCGAACAAGTAGCTCTTATTGAGGAGGCGGCATTAAAAGCAGGTTTATTGGGCAAGCGTTATTATGTAACTAATATCAAACGATTCTCATCCAATTCTCCTTTATTGTATTTTAATTATTTTCGAGATTTAGCCAAAGAGTTTAATGGTCACGCTGTATTTTTATTGAGCATTGAGCAATCTGATAAAGTACTTTTAGGAGACATGGCTGGAGAAGGGACAGCTATTGCCGCGATACGAAAAGTTTTAGGAGATGAATTTCTAGAAACTGCGAATATAGATATTATAACTGACGGAGGGCTTAAATCACGTGTCGGAGGTTCCACCGCTTTAAACGCTTATAATGGGTTATTCCCAACAGTGCATGGTGTTCCTTTTTATCGCAGAGCGATGCAGCTTTTGGGGAAAATACGGATACAACATCCTAATTTTGGTGAAGGCAAAGTATATTGGACAGCCTCAGATGGTGATTATCAGATCGGTAACATTGGGTACGGCCAACATTTTGAATCTAATTTACAAAATGATGGTTCATGGTCAATGGCTATTCATGGAGTAGCTCAGGAAATTGTTGGAGATGATAAGAAAGAACAATTATTTAGGGAAATTAAAGAAGCAGGAGATTTGACCGATGTTCATGATCGTTCAAATGACTTTCCTACTATAGCTGATGCTTTTAGAGTTATTAGAGATAACAAATTAACAGAGCTGGGAGAAAATTTTTCAGATCCTGATACTGGTAGATTGGTAGATTTTGTTGAAAAACCTTCTGCTGTAGAGATTCTGAAATTGCTTTATCAACATAGAACGAATATCATTATCCCAAACGCATTTTTAATTGTTTATGATCAGAAAGCATTTAAAAAACAACAGGATAAATTAGAAGAAGTAGATCTAACAACACATAGGGCCTTGCGTGAATTTGGCGGAAGTTATTTCGATTTTATAGTTGGTAATCAATTCGCTGGCGAAAATGAGGGAAGCGATGCATTTAAGAAGTTAGAAAGAGAGAATAGAGCAGCTGCCAATCAAATACGTAGTTTCCGTAGGATTGTTCCAGCTTCTACCATGATAGCAGCAAATCTGGGAAGAATTGGAGCGTTTACGGACCGCGGTAAAACTACATTTCTTGTGAATGCTTATTTTGAAGAAATTTTGGCCAGTAAAAGAAGAGGCGAGTCAGGTTTAATTAAACGTGGGGTAGTTAATGTGGGTAAGAATGTAAAATTAATTTTAAAACCTGGGGCCACTGTAATTTTGGATAATGTAAGCATTGAGAGCGAAGGTAATGAAGAAATAGTAGTCGAATTGTCAGACAATACCTTCTTTCAAAACACGATATTGCGATTAAATGGCAATACGTATTTTGGGACACGCACAGTTATTGTTAATTCAAAAATTGAAGGGAAGATTGAACTTCAACCTACAAGTCATAATATTTTTGCTGAAGGAGTAATTTTTAGTCCTGGCACAGTACGAGATTTAAATGAAGATGGCCATTGGGAAAGTCCTAATGCATTGAAATTATATTCAGGAGAGACATTGGTTTCTATTCTTAAATTTCATGGAACACGCTATCTCAACCGGGGTGTCATTATGGCTAATTATAAAGGAGAACCAGTATTAGCCGTTTTTGATACTATGCCATTAGATGATATCAAAAAGTTGCATCCACGCCTCGGTCTGGATATTCTTTCAGGAACATCTGGTGATTGGTTTACTCATCCTAATTGGCAAGGAGAGCGTGAGGAAAATGTTGATATAACACAGGCCAAACGTCATATTGATTATGAAGCGATGTCTCAATCTATAAGAAGGATACTATTGGAGATTAAGGAAAAAGACATTACCATGGAGGAACTGCGTTTGGACCTGCATAGTGAGTTGAAAGCAGGATTAGAGCAAGCAATAGGCCAGTTTTTTCATTCGATAAAAGTGAAATATGACGATAAGGACATTCCTATAACAGGGGATAACATAAATCAAATAGTTGGGCAGATTATTACGGCGTTGGAGAAAGAATCTAAAGTAAAGCCCGGTAGCCGGTTTGAACTCAGCGTTAACAGTACTCACGGCTCCATAGTTATTCACATCAATGACGCAGCGATGACGGCCAGTGAAGCGCGAGGGATTGTTGAGCGCGCGTCCGTCGTTGAGTTACCCCAACCAGAGCATAATGGAGACCATCAGAGTGTTTGGAGATTGAGATTGTTTTCAGGAAATCCTGATAATCCTCATGATAATACATCCACGGATGTCGATGCGTTCCGTAAACTTATTGCAGCAAGTGGTTTAACGATCATTCAAGAAGGCAGTACTTTTTCAATTTCGCTTGGACCACAGTGGGAAAAGAAGGATGCAATAGCAGAAGCTGACAGAATCAAGGCCCTTTTATTATCTACGATTGGAGTTCAAGCTGACACGGCGATGACGTCATTACCTGCTCAGTTGCAATGGGCTGTAACAACGTTGCCATTGGTACCCACTGAAGAAATACGCGACGTTAAATTCGGCACCAGCGGAGACCGTTGGGTGGAACAGACTTGGGAGGAACAAGGGATTGATTCAGTGGACCATTTTAACCGTATCGGTACGGGAATTGCTGCATATTTTAACCAGGCCACACCAGGGAAGATCATGCTGATTGGCTTTGATCCCCGGCAGCGCAATCCCGATAGCGCCAAAGCTTTGGCCAGTCTTTATGCGGCCAATGGGATTAAAGTAAAAATCATCAACATGGAGTCCACACCAACACCTGTCTTGGCGCTTATGGCCAACCGTGATGAAAACATCGGAGGCGTTACCATTTTGACCGCCAGCCATAGCCCATGGACTGACCGCGGGATCAAATTCTCACCCGCTCATGGCGGAGCAGCTCCCACAGCCATGACTGACCAAATACAAGAACGTGCCAATCAAGCTACAGAATATAAAACTGTTGATTATGAATTGGCCAGGTTACAAGGCCAAATCGTTGAAGTTTCTCCCGAGGAAGCGCAACGTATCTACGTGGATGAGTATGTCATTCCAAAATTAAAAGAGTTAGGTGCCTGGGATGATATTGTAAATTATATTAAACAGCATCCTGATTTTGAAATGGTGCTTGATCCGATGCAAGGGACCGGTGTGCGTTATCTGAAAGCCATTTACGAGGCGCTGGCCCAGGCTGTGGGACGCACTTTTTACACAATGATTAATGAAGATAACCATGACATCCATTTTTCACAAGTCAACGGCGAACCGAACCCGACTTTACCCAAGAGCCGCGCGGCCTTCGAGCAGACGGTACAGAAGAAAATACAAGATGGCAAGCATGTCATGGGAGCCTCTGTGGATACGGACGCGGACCGTTTTGGTAATATGGATAGCAACGGGGAGTTTGTCCCAACCAATGACATGATCGCACTTATTGCCTATTTCCTTAAAAAGGAAATAGGTTTGGACGGCGTCATTGGAAAAACTGTCGCGACCAGCAATTTTGTTAATGCCGTCGCCAATGATCTTAATACCAGACTTGATGAAGAACGCGTCGGATTCAAGAACTTCGTGGATAATGTGACCAGTAAAGGGCGTAAATATTTAATCGCCGGCGAAGAAAGCTCCCATGTCGCCATTGGGCCTTTTATGGAATCATGGGATGACGGGTTTGTCGTGGGATTGATGGGGTTATGGATCACCGCTAGAACAGGCAAGAGTTTAACCGAATATAAGGACCTTATCCAGAAAACCCTCGACAAGAAATTCATGATAAAAACCTTGACGATCCGCGGCAAGGACGATTCTATCAAGGATGCTGTCAATGCAAAGATCGCGCGGGTGAAACAAGAATTGGATGCCAGTAAATCGTTAAATGAACTGACCATCGTGAAAGAAATAGAATCCCTTCAGGGCCAGAAAGTTGTTGATATTGTCACCAAGGACGGAGTCAAGCTGGTTTTGGAATCAGGGGACTGGATTTTGATGCGTCCTTCAGGGACAGAACCAGCCATTAAACTCTATGTCGAAGTTGCTGATAAATATGCCGCATCATCAGAGGATATGGAACGAAAATTCGACCAACTGGAGCATGTCGGCAGAGAACTCATTGCGGATAAAGCGGCATTGGCCATACCGGAAAATGGCGGTATCGACCTTGCGTCCCGGCATTTGAACATGGTAAGCGAAGGCGATAGGGTGAATATCACCTTTGATACGGCCATGATAGCGCAGTTTAAGCGCGGGGATTTTTCAGGTGTCAGGATCAAAATCCTGGACGTTGTCCCTGTAAACCTTTTGCCATTGTTAGGTTTAAAGGAAGACGAAGAACCAGGACGCCTGGCCAAGGCTTGATTTTTTAATGGGGATTGAAAAAAGCCGCGGGAGTTTTTTCTCGCGGCTTTTTTTATTTTTTGATTGTATTTCAACTCTTCAAAAATTATCATAATGAGTTTAATTGGTCTAAATGGGAGGATAACATGGAAATGGAAACCCCTGAAGTAGCTACACATGATTCAATCGGTAAATTAATCGGGATCCAAACCGCTATTTTGGCCGTGCTATTGAGCATTTTTACTATTTTTGCCCATCGTGAACACACCAATACGCTTTTATTCAGCAATGAAACGAGTGACACGTGGGCCCATTATCAAGCCAAGCGCATCCGCGCCTATCAATTGGAAATGAATTCCGGTTTAATAAAACTTTTGGCCCCTAATAGCTTGGAAGCAGCCAGCACCTTGAAGGATTATGCCAGGCAGTCGGACAAATACGGAAAAGAACTGGAAGAGATCAAAACAGAAGCGGATAAAAAAGCCAAGGAGGGAGAAATTGCCCATCATAAGGCTGGGTATTTTGACCTTTCCGAGGGACTCCTTGAAATTGCCGTGATCCTAAGCTCGCTTTATTTTATTTCCCGTAAGAAATTATTTCCTTCTTTAGGCCTTCTTTTAGGCGCTATAGGTCTCATGATTGGAATTGGAGGGCTGCTCATACGCTGAAAATAGGGCATTGTATACATAAAGTTATTTATGTCTTAGTATTAGGACCCTTATCGTTAACGGCAATCCAGATAATAATCGATACAAACACAATCAAGAACAATAAGTATGGAATGGCAGGACTCATAAAATGCTCCTTTCTTCCTTCAAAAGTAGTATAGCACCTGTGAAGAACATTACAAAACAAAATACGCCGATTAAAAACATGAATGGGTCAAATTTACCTGAGACTACCTGGCCAAGAATGAGATAGGCAAATACCAAGTTTCCTAAATTGAAGAGAGCTTTGCTCAATTCTTTCTTTTGGTAAGAATTGAAGTGGATATTAACCATAAAGCGAACTCCAGCATATTGGGGGAAGAATTAATGACGGATTTTCTGAAAGAAGCAAGAGGGTTGCTTCAACGAGAAGATAATACAATTTGAATTGAGCATTGTCAATTGATTTAGGTGCGCAGGAATTGGCGGTCGAGAAAGGTTTGAGTTACTTCAATGAGTGTAGGGCGGCCATGGGGACAGGTAAAGGGGTCTTGGCATTCAAGCAATTGTTGGCGTTGGTGATCAGCTTGGGACATATCAAGTTTGTCCCCAGCAACGATGGAAGCTTTGCAGGCGCGGCGGGCCAGGGCAGTTTTGTCCAGGAGTGGCGTGTCAGCACCTGCTAAAAGGGCGTGTACAACAGCCTCGATGTTTTTGAGCAAAAGCGGCTGGGTCTGCAGGGCAATGGTTTCATCATCAAATTGGGTGGTTTCGATGCCCGCCGCAGTCAATTTTTCTCGGATTTCTTCCCACATGATTTTTTCCTGCGGTGTTAATTTTAGCAACACAGGTGTGAGTAAAGGCTGGGTTTCTACCTGGGCCGCTTCGATTTGGTCCTTAAATTTTTCAAACATGATACGCTCCTGCGCCGCGTGCTGGTCTACGATAAAAAGTGATTCATCCGCTTCAAAAATCAAATATTTTTGCAGAAAATTCCCTATAAATCTTCCCCTGGTGAATTTGGAACGCAGGGTATTTTCTCGTCCAAAAAGCTGAAAATCTGAAGGCATGTCATTCTGAGTGTAGTCCGCAGGACGCAGCGAAGAATCTTGCTTTAAAAAAGATCCTTGGGCCAGGTAAGGATTGGTTTCTGGATGACGCAAATTAAATTTGGCCTGCAATTGCCCGGGTGCAAAAATCAATTGGTCAGCAGGTAAGCCACCTAAAGAATAGGACATTTATTTCGCGTGGCCTTTATGCATCAGCTGATATTCCGTAATGCGACGCAACAAACTG
>CAYZLU010000106.1:0-7716 GCA_964479285.1 uncultured Planctomycetales bacterium
CCTCCTCTTTTAAAAGGATCGGCCGTTGCAGAAGCATTTGGTTGGAATAATGCCGTCGTAAATAAAATGATGAGATAGACAGGGGTGATGCATTCAAAAACGGCCTTGATCAGCGTGGCGGACATTAATAATGTTCCCAATAACGCACCGTAAACAAAAGCTTTTTTTCGGTTTTTTTGCCTGATAGCCTCCCAAGCAAAGAAACTCGCGAGGATGATGCCTAAAATAAAAGGAAATGCGGCAATTTCAGAATATAAACTAAAGGCAGCATTATTTAAAGCCGGGGAAATGCCCAGGTAAGCCAATACTAGGGCACATATGCCGGTACGGATATTTAACAAGCGCAGGATCTTATAGGTCAATAGTTGTGTCAAAAACATGATCATGACACCAAACATCGCCATGATTTTGACATAGGCAATACCCGTGATGTGCTCAAGGGACATGGATGCCGCGACCAGTAAGGGATATACCGGTTCGCGGTTAGGGCCGTTTAAGAAATAAGATAACCATCCTTTATCGACGATCATCTGCCCCAGGGTTTCATATCCAACAGAATCAAAAATGATAATCATGCGGGTTTCCAGGGCCAGGTATATCCAATAAAACAACGATAAGAGAAAGACTGCTGTGATGATGGGGGGCAATAAAGAATGGTTTGGTTTTTTAGATTGCAATCGCATAAGATATCTTTTAATATTGACTATCTTATCAACAGGCTGTGCTTTGTGCAACCCGCGTTATATAAATTATGATGCAAGAATTGGCTGTTTATTATGATTCTTTAGCTTCAGGGCGTGACGATTTTCGCCGCAAGAACAGCTATTATTATTCCTTATTAAACAAACAGTACAGGTATTTTGTGCCTGAGGGCAAGAAAGTCCTGGAGATCGGGTGCGGTACAGGAGATTTATTGGCTGCTTTAAAGCCGTCCTATGGAATGGGTGTGGACATAAGCCCTAAGATGATTGAACGTTCCCAAAAAAAGTACCCCTCCTTGCATTTTTATACCGGAATTTCCCAGGACATCGCCATCGAAGAAAAATTTGATTACATTATTCTTTCGGGACTTTTGGGTGAACTTGAAGATATACAGGCCTTCCTGCAATCTTTAAAGAAATTTTGTACACCGGATACACGGATCATCATTGAGTACTATAGTTATTTATGGCAAGCCATGTTAAGGGTCGCGGAAAGATTGGGCCGTAAAATGCCCAAGCAAGAACAAAATTGGCTTACTTTTAATGATATCAGTAATTTTTTGGATTTGGCAGGCCTGGAGGTTGTCAGGGCAGAGCGTACCACCCTATTGCCTTTTAACATTTGGGGAATCAGTTTTCTTTTTAATAAGTACCTGGCCAAGCTTCCTTTGTTTAGTGCCTTGACCCTTAATCATTTTATCGTTGCCCGTCCCTTGTTTGACCACACTAAGGACCATACAGTGACTATTTTGGTCCCTTGCCGCAATGAGAAAGGTAATGTCGAACAGGCGGTCAGCCGTACACCGTTATTTGGCGTCCATCAGGAGTTTATTTTTGTCGAGGGGCATTACAAGGACGGTACGTACGAAGAAGTCGAAAGGGTTATTAAGGCCTATCCGCATAAGGACATTAAATTATTTAAACAGCAGGGCAAGGGAAAAGGAGATGCGGTGCGTCTGGGCTTTGCCAAGGCCCAGGGGGAAGTCCTGATGATCCTTGATGCTGATTTGACCGTTGCTCCTGAAGAAATGCCGAAATTTTACAACGCCATTAAAGGCGGAAAAGGTGAGTTTATAAACGGATGCCGCCTGATTTATCCCATGGAAGATGAGGCGATGCGATTTTTAAACCTGGTGGCCAATAAATTCTTTGGCCTGTTTTTTTCATGGCTCCTGGGTCAGCGCTTTAAGGACACCTTGTGCGGGACCAAGGTCATGTTTAAGCACCACTACGATGAGCTTGCAGCCCGCCGTCATTATTTCGGGGATTTTGATCCTTTCGGGGACTTTGATTTGATTTTCGGCGCAGTGAAGCTTAATCTGAAGGTGGTTGAGCTGCCCATCCGGTATAAAAACCGTACCTATGGCACCACCCAAATCCAGCGTTTCCGTCACGGCCTGCTGCTGTTTAAGATGTGCGGTTTTGCCATGAAGAAGATCAAATTTATATGACCGATGACCCGTCATTCTTCCGCCTTCGGGCAGTGACTGGGGCCCAGAAGGCCAAACTGGGACCCAGGTCCCGCATTGCCGCAACGTTGATCTTTATAGGATGCCTGTCGCTCGGTTTTTGGATCGCTCAGCACAAGGCATTATGGAACGACGAATATTTTTCACAGTTGTCCAGCGTCGACGGCACTTCTTACACGGCCCAATGGTCAGGCCGTATTCCTGAAGGAGGCAACCCGCCTCTTTTTTATTCACTCCAAAAATTGTTTTTGCAAACGATCCACTACCAGGTCCCCATCCAGTGGAGCCAGGGGCACTGGTCCAATGATGCTGTCTCTCAAATTTTATTACGGGTCAACCCGGTCATTTTCATGTCTTTGTCGGTCACAATGGTGTTTTATTATTTTTGCCGGAGGGGTTCCTTATTAATAGGATTTTATAGTTTATTTATCTATATTTCTTCCTACATGTTGTGGGTGTATTGGGCCGAAGCCAGGCCCTATGCTTTGTTGGTTTTTTTGACCACCGCGCAGTCGATGGTCCTTCTCGATCGGATGGGGCAAGATTTCTGCGCCAATAAGAGAAACTCATGGGTTTTACTGGCAGTAATTAATATGCTGCTTGCTCTGACCTTTATCTTAAGTGTGGGGCAGATATTAGCAGCGTCTGTTTTATGGTGGTGGGTATTCAGAGAGCATGATTGGAAGAAATATGTTCTCATGACAGCGCTGCCGGTTGCCGTTGCTTTTTTTTATTACATGCATGCGCCCAAGTACCAGTTTTTTTTCGGCTTGAGTCCTGAGCAACTTATCCGCGACAATATTTCACGGCAACGTTTTGATATCTTATTTATTTATCTTATTTCTTTATCAGCTTATTGGGGTGGACAAAAAAAACAGTTGCTTGAAGGCATCCTTGATAAAGAGATATTAAGGCCAGTCCCGTACGTTATTTTTATGGTTTTAGTGCTTGCCTCAAGCGCCATGGTACTTTGTTTTTTTGCCTTTCATGCCAAAGGGAACCAGGGTTTCCCTGTCACCAGCCGGTATTTCATTTATTTAACACCCATTGGTGCCATTGCCACGACAATTATGTCTGTTTCGCTTTTTGGGTCCTTATCCAGGCATCGTCTGATACAACGGATTTTAATGGGTCTTATCGGGTTTTTGCTTGCCCAGTATTTCTTAAAGATCGTGCCAAAGGCCCTCCATTCACTGATGCAGGGATGATGATGGTTAAAATAATATTTGAAAGGTGGACATAGATGGACACTAATTTTTTTAAGACCCCTGTCTTTTATAAGAACCTGCTTATATCAATTTTGGTCATTCTTGGCATTGTTATTTATGGTGAGGTTTTCTTTTTAAGTTATTTAGGGGGAGGTGATTTTAACGGATATGGTTATTGGTGGATAGAGCTTTTAAAGAAACACCTTTTGACAGAATTTTCTTTTCCTTATTTTACACCTGCCCGGTGTGGAGGGTTCCTGTTGGCCGCCGATGGGCAAGTGTACATATTTTCCCTTTACACCCTGGTGCATTTCTTTGTTCCCCATGTCATTTGGTCGATGAAAATCACCAATTTTATCTTATCAATCATCCTCGCTTCAGGGGTTTATCAATGGCTGTTTTATTTGGACATCAAAAGCAGGGCGGCCCGTCTTTTTACAGGGTTGATTGTTTCCATTTCAGGTTATTGGGTATTCCATTTGACAAATGATGGGACACAGCTCCATGTGCAATCCTTTGCCTATCTTCCTTGGATTCTGGTCCATATGGAGAAATTGTTCATAAGGGCGTTTAAATGGGACAGGGCCTGTTTAAAGACAGGCTTATGGCTCACCCTGTGTTTGTTGCTTTTGGGAAATGGAGGATATTTTTGGCTGCAATATTTTCCTTATATTTTTTTGGGACGTTTAGCAGCGGAAATGATCAGCCCCCATGACGGTCGCGCAGAAGCGTTAAAAAAAATCGGTCTTATTTTATTTTGTTTTATTTTTGCCATCATTTTAAGCTGGCCGCATTTGGGTGGGGTCCTGGAATTTGAAGCTTCAAAATTTCTTCGTAATGGGACAGGGTACATACCCCATTATGGGGTGATCGGTAATTTTAAAGCATTGTTTCAGGCGCTTTTCAGTTCTTTTTTTGATGAGAAGCATGTTATTAAGGGGACGGGTAACGGGGCCATCGGTGGTATTTGGGAATTTAGTAATTTCATCGGCACAGTGGCCCTTGTTCCGGTTGTGATTGGTTTGTTTCAGTTTAAAAAGTTATTAAAATCAAGGATTTTCTGGACGTTTGTCTTCGCTAGTCTTGTTCAACTGGCATTTGTCCGTACGACACATGCGGCAGATTTGTTGAGAGAGGTATTTCCGTTCTTTAAATCATTGACCCATTATTGGCGGGGATCAGCGACCTTGGTGTTATTTGCCAGTATATGGATGGCCATGGGTTATGAGGTATTCTTTCAAGGCCGTTCCAAGGTATTGGTCTTTTTAGGGCTTTTTTTAATGGTTTTTCATTTAACGGAGATTTACCATGTTTATCAATATAGATTAAACATGTCCATTGATCCTTTACACAATCCATCGCTGCGGGACATTGGGAAGGAATATAAACATGTCCCAGCTGTTTGTGAACAACAATATGCCCCCTGTGAGTTATGTCATTTGTTTGGTTATGAGTATTGGGGAAGGGTCCCTGAAGCCTTGAGCTTTGATCCTGCAAAGAGCGTATACGATTCGGGCCAGGAAGGGTATTACAATATGCATGACATCAAGGTGCTTTTTAGTAAAAAGGCCGATCATGGTTATTTTATGAAACATAAATGGCCGTTATGGCCCAAAACAGACAAGGCGGATTTTGAGAAATTTATCAGGTACAGGCAAGTTTTTCCTATACCTCTACATTTGAGAATCATGAATATTATTAGCATGGGGTGTTGGGTGGTCTATGCTTGTTTATGGATGGGGGTAAAATGCCTTTGATACGGGTTCTGACGGGATTTTTATTTATGTTGTTGCTGGCTTATGGGGCCTTAATTGCTTCCCACAGAATTTTGTGGAACGATGAGTATTATTCTTTGTTTAGCAGTACGTTGGGCGCTTCCTACAAGACCATGCTGATGAAAGGTGTCGGCGAGGGCAATAATTCCCCATTATTTTATGTTTTACAAAAAGCACTATGTGATCTATTTTCTTACCATCCTCCAGAGGAGTGGCTCAAACATTGGTCAGGTGCCCATATTTTTGACCAGTTCTTTTTGAGGATACAACCAGTTGTTTTTATGTCAGTGGCTTTAAGCGCGTTATTTTATTATTTTTCCCGCCGTAATTCTTTGCTGGTGGGCGCATATGCGCTGGGTGTGGCCATGACTTCCATTTTATTTTGGTTTCATTGGACAGAAGCCAGGCCGTATGCGGGTTGGTTTGCCTTGAGCCTGTTTCAAATTTTATTTTTGTTAAATATTTTGGAAGGTCCGGTTGATCAATATAAAAGGACTTTGGCCTGTCTTTGCTTGGTCCATTGCCTATTAGCGTTGATTTCGAATTTATCTGTGGTCCAGATTTTCTCAGCCACTGCGGTGTTGAGTGTGTTCCATCGTCCAAGGCTGCTTTGGTATATTTTCTTGGCCTTGCTTCCCCTTGGGATATGCAGCTTTTATTACGTCCATGCGCCCCATTATGATTTTTTCTTTGTCGATGGTCCACTGGCATTGATTAACGCAAGTGTCCCTAAAGACCGGTTGTTTATTATTTTCTTGTCTGCGGCGGTCCTTTTTGTCCGATGCAGGGGCAAAGGCTGGATGGCACGCCTGGAAATCAAATATTTAACATATTTTTTATTGATACTTGGTGCCTTTGGGGTCTTACTCCTGAAATTGAAGTATGGTGGTGCAGGAACAGGGGGGGGCTTTCAGGTCTCCAGCCGTTATTTTCTATCATTGGTCCCAGCCGGGATTGTAGGGACCGTGCTCTTTTCAGTCTATTTGATACAGGCCTTTCCATCAAAAGTGTGGAGATTTGCTGCCGTTATATTTTTGGCTGGTTTACTTATTTTTCGTTTTCACAAAACAGAACAATTGACTCCCAAAAGTCTATATTTGGTCCTTTGCAGGCCTAATTTTAGTAATTTGTGTTGACTTCACTTTTGTTTTTTATATAATGTTCACAAATTGAACATTTATTTGAACATGCCCAAAGACTCCTTAAACGAACGTGAATTTGAGTTGATCAACATCATCGGCGGACAGCTTGGTGCCAACCAACGGGATTTGTCTAAACAATTGGATATTTCTCTTGGGATGACAAACCTCTTAGTCCGCCGTCTTGTGGGCAAGGGATATATCCGTATCCGCCAGCTTAATAAGAAAAAAACGGAGTATATTTTGACTCCCAAAGGGTTTACGGAAAAATATCTCAAATCCGTCCACTATACGCTTAAAACCATACGTTCCATAGGGTTAATCCGCAAACAATTAAACATCATTATCCAGCGTTTATACCATGAGGGAGAACGGGTTTTCCTTATCCTTGGCAATTCAGACCTGGCAGAGTTGGTCGAAATGTCTTTAAGGCAGCCCCAATGGGTTGGTGTGCAATTTAAGCGGGTAGAACATATACCTGATAAACCCGAAGGGATTGTATTTATATGCCGGGAGCAGATGGATGCTCCCCAATCTTCTGCGGATTGTTATGTAGATTTGATTAAAGAATTGGCTAACCAGAAAAATAATGCATTTGAAGACCGGATTTCTAACAAGAATATTAAGGAAACAGCACAAAGGTAAAGGGCGAGTTGTCTATGGGAAAGAATGTTTTAGTAACGGGTGGAGCGGGTTTTATTGGAAGCCATTTGGTTGACCATCTTTTAAATGATGGGCACAATGTCGTTGTTATTGATAATTTATCCACCGGGCGCCTTGCCAATTTGGAACAGCATAAAGATAATCCACACTTTAAATTTGTCAGGGCAGATATCGCTGATTTTGGGCAAATCCAAGGGTATTTTAAAGACCAGGCCATTGTATTTCATCTGGCGGCATTGGCAGACATCGTGCCTTCGATTGTCAATCCCAGAGAGTATTATACTTCAAATGTTTTAGGGACCATGAATGTGCTGGAGGCCTCGCGGTTAAATGGTGTCGGGAAATTTGTTTATACAGCGTCATCCTCTTGTTATGGGATCCCTGCAAAAGAGCATTATCCCACGGCTGAAACAGCTCCCATCAACACTGAATACCCCTACGCATTGACTAAATTCCTGGGTGAAACCACGGCATTTCATTGGTCCAAAGTCTATCGGACTTCGGTTGTGTCATTACGATTATTTAATGTGTATGGTCCGCGCTCTCGCACTTCAGGTACCTATGGGGCTGTGTTTGGCGTTTTTCTGTCCCAAAAACTTAAAGGCAAGTCGTATACGATAGTCGGTGACGGCAATCAGACCCGTGATTTTATTTATGTCAGTGACGTCGCCGAAGCATTTATGGCTGCGGGTTTTTCTTCTGTAACCCAAGAGGCCTTTAATGTAGGTACGGGTAAACCGCAGAGTATAAATAAATTGGTG
>CAYZLU010000107.1:0-7711 GCA_964479285.1 uncultured Planctomycetales bacterium
CTTCTATAGACCACAGCTGCTTAACAGACCCATTATCATAGAGTTCTTTCATTTCACCATTTTTGATGCCATCTTTAAAGCCCACGGTTATCCACAAATAACCCTGGGGAGCGTACTCACGGGAAAGCCCGTCTTTCCGGTCATTTTTATAATTCCACTCCAGCCAAAGTTTTCCATTCTCACGAAATTGACGGCATACCCCATCTTTCTTGCCATCGGCATACATGCATTCACTCCTTAACTTACCATCAGGCTGGAATTCCCGCACAAGACCTTCAAATAGATTGTTTTTATAATTTGCTTCAATCAAGAGTTTTCCTTCAGGACTATACTTTTTGCCGGGGCCTTCTAAATTGCCGTCCTTGAAAAACATCTCCCATTGGACCTGCCCGCTATTATAAAAAGTCTTTGAGGGCCCGTCTTTCTGGTCTATTTTATAATTCCAGATCGCATAAAGACTTCCGCTGGCGGTGTACTCTTTAAAAATACCGTCAATGTGGTCATCATCGTAATTGATCTCGTTCTTCAAGGAGCCGTCTTCATTGTATTCACGGCTCGTCCCATTTAATTTCCCTTTATTAAAATTCATGGCTATTTTTAAATTGCCGTTGGGATAAAAATATTGGTTCAACCCATTAAGGGTATCATAGAAATAATTTTCAACACTTTTGGGGACCTCATTTTCATAATATTCACGGGAAGGGCCATGCAACTGTCCATTAATATAATTCTTTTCGAAATATTCAGAACCGTCTTCATAATAAGATTTGTAAACCCCTTGTAATTGCCCTTTCTTATAGGAACCAACGCTCATTAAATTGCCATTGGGATAATATTCACGGAAAGGCCCATTAAGCTGCCCGTCCCGATAGTTCTTCTCAGACCTGATCTTGCCATTAGCATCATATTCCTTGATATCACCGTTTAAAACAGCGTCCTGTGCAAAGGACATTTGGAAAGAAAAAAACATTAGGAAAAGAAAAAGGAAGGCCTTAAACATAATATAATTCTAAAAATTTTTGGGTTTTGACGGCCTTTAGACGGTGCGGCAAATCAACGCTTCCAAGGCCGCTTTGCTCCATCAAATTTTCCAGTGCTTGGATATGTTCATAGTTTAAAGCTGCAGGATCATTTGTTAAACTTTCGACCATTTGCCGGAGCATCAAACGTAAAATAGACGGATGTTGGTGTTGGATGCCCTTTAAATCCATTTTGACCCCGCCCTTGAGAACAACACCATTCTTTTGAAATTGTTTGCGTGCATGCAAGGACAGGAACTCATAATCTTCAAGCGCTGTCGCGGCCAAATCCGACAAGGCCCTTATGATTTGCGGATTGTACTCTTTGACTAATAAAGGTAAAAGTTCAAGCCTGACCTTATTGCGTTCATATACCATCTGGCTATTGGTGGCGTCCGTGCAAAAAGGTGTTTTTTTAATTTTTAAATACCCTTCAACATCAAAACGGTCGACATCCATCAAGGGCCGCACAAAAATAGTCCCGTCAATACTCCGCCGCGGCAAAATTGCCCTTAATCCATAAAGTCCGCTGCCGCGCATCAGGCGCATCAATACGGTCTCAGCCAGGTCATTGCGGGTATGCCCCAGGGCGACGCTTTGAGCACTAAGGCGGCCGGCTAATTTGACAAGAAACTCAAACCTCATTTGCCGGGCGTCATCCTCCGAGAGGCGCCTGATTCTCCCGCCTTTCCGGCAGCCTACTGTCAAAGGCACATTGAATCGCTTGCACCAGCCGGTGACGAAACGTTCGTCACGTGAAGCTTCGGGACGATACCTATGATTAAAATGCGCCGCGTGGAGCTGTACACCTAAATCATGACGAAGTCTGCTCAAGGCCAGCAAAAGCGCCATCGAATCAGCGCCACCGGATACGCCAACAATCACCAACCCCCTCGGTGACACCAATTTATTTTTTCTGATGAACTGAATGATCCGTTGTTCAAAATTTAAAAGGCCCAATTCCGTCGATTTCATAAAGTTGTGCCAAAACGGCTTTAATTGCCTTCTAAACCACGTTTTTCCTTTTTGGCCTCCATATAAGCCATCCGTAAATCATCTTCATGTTTAATGTTCGGCGGGACTATCTTTAATTTCACAAAACCCATACGCAACAGCTCCGCATTGGCCATACGTCCGTCGGGGAGATAAACATACGCATAGAGGTATCCACTTGTATCACCAGCGTCAACATCATATTCCAACCTCACCTTCTTATTTTCTAACAATTCCTGCGCGTAGGTCAACGCCTGTTCCTCCAAAGGGATCACAGGTTCCTCCGGTTCTTGGATCACGTGGCCTTTTTCATCGTATTTAACGGGTTTATGAGGAGGAGGCCCCATGGATTCAATACCGATCAGCTTGAAACGCCGGCCGTCTTCCAGGACAATCAGATCTGATGAAACAACCTTGACAACCAACGCCTCTTCCTGCTTTTTAGAATAATTAAAAAGGTCATCGCTATTGTCCCCAGCCCAACAGGGACAACTCGACAAAAGTAACATCAATATTAAACGTAGAACCATATTTTTACCTTAAGGTGGCTGCTTCAATCCTTATGACATAGTCATAGCCGACAACACCCAGTAGCGCCACATGATAATGAGTGGAACAATTCTTAAGAATATCCTGATAAACAGTTTTACGGACGACACCGTAAGTCAATCGCTGGGTCCCAAGAATGCTCATGATCTTATCGTCGGAATCTAAAATAGGGACCGGGTGAGGGCTAAAAAACGGTTTGCCAGAAAAATCTACGACCGCCACATCCTGCCCCGTAAAGTAACGAATGCCCCGCGCATTGGCTTTTGAAGTCAATACCGTCATGACCCCCCACGAACGTTGCGGTATGTATTCAGAAGCCTTCTCTGAGGACACATACCCTTGCACATCAGTCCTGATCATAAAAGCAGTCAGAAATATCGGGCATAAACTCAAGGCTAACACATACAAAGCCAATTGAAACCGCTCTTTAATGGCCAGGGAGACCCCCAGCCCAGATAAGGCAATCAATGAACCTGAAAGAAAATACATCGGCAATTGCGAAGAGATGTAATGCCTGTAAGCCCTGTGCCCGGCCATCACCGCAATACCCAACACAGCCAATATACTAAAGGAGGCAAACAATAAATTTTGCATTTTCTTACGATGCTGGATTTGAGACAGTCCATTTCCCAGAAAATTGCCTGTCATCAAAGCCAAGGCTGGAAATAATGGAAGGACATAACTGGCCAGTTTGGAATGTGCCGTTTCAAAGACGATCAGGACCGCGAAAATCCAGCTAAGGCCCAAATAATCTACTATGGTGACCGAACTTTTAAGCCGCTTAAATAGATCTACCCAAGCGGCAAGCAAAAACAAACTCCAGGGAAAAAGCCCGGCAACCATGGTCATTAAATAAAAATACCAATGATCATTGCCCCTGTGTTCAGCCACCCAAAATCGCCGCCAGTGGTCATTATAAAAGAATTCATGGATAAAGGCCTGGCCATACTGGTTATAGATATATACGTACCAAGGCAAGGCCAATGCAAGGTACAGCAAGATTCCAACCGGCACCCACCTGCTTTTCAAAAATTTTATCTGACGCTGGTACAAAAGAAAAAAAACCACTGCCATTTGTGGGACCAGTAGGCCTAAAGGCCCTTTAGTCAATGTAGCAAAGGCACAACACAGATAAAACCCGATTAAACCAATCCCCTGCCGGCGACGGTCGATAAAACCCAACATAAACATGGTAAACGCACCTAAAATAAAAACCGTAAAAATCATATCAGTAAAAACTGTTTTTCCCATGCCCGCAAAGAATGCGGATGTTGCCAGGACGACCGCGGAAAGAAAGGCCTTGCGCTCGTCATTAAAACCCATCAGACCTAAAAAATAAACCGCCATGACCCCCAAGGTGGCAAATACAGCAGGAAACAGGCGTGCTGTAAAGGGAGACTCACCCCAGGTTTTAAAAGCAATTTCTAAAAGCCAATATGTCAACGGTGGTTTTTCGAATTGAGGCTGGCCAAAAATCATGGGGGTCAACCATTCATTTTTGGCGGCCATTTCTTTAGCAGACAGGGAATAAAACACCTCATCAGGGTCTGTAAGGCTAAATAGACCATTGCCTGCCAAAAATAAAGCGCAACAGACCAGAAACAGGATGGAAATTCGCTTGAAGAGGAATGAACGCATCATTCAATCATTTCATTTGCTCAATTTCTTTTTTAATTTCTTCTTCCCGTTGAACATCATAAGGCTTATTGGAATTAGGCGCGTTTGGGCCTGTATAAGCGCTTGGAGAACCCGGTAATCCACCCATCAAATCCATAAAATCGGCAGAATACTTCTTGGCAAATTTCGATGCAAGTTTCTGCATATTTTCCACATTCATGTCCAAATCAACTTCTTTAACAACATTTAAATCCTTATCATATTTTCTCAGCGTATTGCCATAAGCAACGATGATGCCATTATCAACAGCAACCATCGTCGGCTGTGCCAGCATTTTGGAGAGCAATCCAACCTCGATCAGGGACTGCGTGAATTTTTCTATCTTTTCCTTATTCATTATATCCGGGTACATGCCTCCCCGGCCTCCCGTTGCTGCATAAGGGGCCCTTATCATTCTTTGGATCTCAGCAGAGTTATTGGAAGGTGTACTTTGAGCAAAAAGGGGCACGCTAAACAATACCAAAAGCAATAGCAGGACAACAATGCTGAATTTATTCATAAGCCCTCCCCAGACTATTATTATTTCTTGTCCGGTATTGTACATAATATTTAGAAAAGTTCAATGTCCATTGCTATTCTTAAATTAAAAAATTGCTGGAAGTTAAATTTTGCGGGAGGGATAATGAAAAGTCAATTATAGGTAAATTTCCCTACGATGGTCTACCACGATGAAAATAATATACTTGTATTCCATAGAATGCCCCTAAAAACTATCGCAGTCAACGAGAACAAAAATTTTCATATAAATTGTTCTTTTACTTTGGAGCGAGCTCGCCGAACCAATAAGCCGCCGTAACGCCGCCATCCATAAGAAAATCACTCCCCGTTATAAATGTGCCGTCACAACCCATAAGAAGTGCGCCAACGGTCCCTACCTCATCAGGAGTACCTGCTCGTCCGGCCGCGCATAATTCAATCATGCGCCGATAGCCCGCACCACGCGGCCCATTCAATTCATCATTAGCGAGAGGAGTGATGATAATTCCAGGACTGATAGAATTGACCCGTGCTCCGCGCTTGCCCCAACGGACCGCTTCTGCCATCACCCGTAAAGAATTGGCACGTTTTGAAATCTGGTAAGCATGTAGACTATCCGTTATCTGACTGGGCTGTAGCATCGGAAGATTAAGCAGTTCTTCAACTGGCGTCGTTGCGAGCAACTTATTCTGTTCGGCAGAGAGCGGTGGCAGTCGGTGCCCAGACTGTGAGGAAATAACAACAGCAGAACCCCCGCGAGCAATAACATTGCCAAATTCCTCAAGCACAAGCGCTGTTCCGTAAAGGTCAACTTTTAAAATGGTTTCTGGCGATGCTTGTGTAGGAGAAACACCAGCGGCATGGATGACACCGAAAATCTCTCCAAAAGAGGTGGCCGTCTTAACCAGCGCTTGAACCGAAGCACGCGATGATACATCAACTTTCATGGTGCTCACGCTGAAGCCTGCATCGCTCAAAATTTTCGCCGCCATATCTGCATTGTCTTGACGCAAATCAGCAAGTACTACGTGCTTGCCCACACTAACCCGTCGCGCAATCGCTTGACCGATTGACCCAGCCCCTATTACAATAACAACATTTGTCATATTCCCGAGTTTACACTTTTCCATAGAGCTCCTTTAGGTCTACACCGAATGGATTACATGAATCACAACACCCTACTGTTTTTAGCACTGTATCATCTGTAAACATCCCTTCAATGCCCGACCTTAACGACATAGATAATCAATATCTCATCTTCAATCGAATACAAAATTCGGCAATCACCAGAACGAATACGATACTTTTCTTGACCCGACAGCTTTTCATACCCTTGCTAATGGGGGTTCTCAGCCAAAGAGCTAATTTTTTCAGGGATTGCCTGCAAATCTCTCTTAGGCAAGCTCTCAATTTCTTTGAGAGCAGACTTCTCGATTTCGATTCTATATTTTGCCATCAGCTTTTAGCTTCTTTAAAAGGTCTTCGTTCGATTTGCATGGCTCTTACTTTAATCAGTTTGTAATTTGAACCTTACAGGAACCGTCACTTTAGATTCAACTGCCAAATCACCTATTCGACCTGGCTGAAACTTCCAGTGATTAACCGCTGTTAAAGCAGATTGATCAAGCATTCTATACCCAGAGCTTTGTTCAATTTCAACCTTAATGGGCCTTCCCTCTCGATCTACATCGACAGCTAATAACACAAGCCCTTCTTGCCGCATTTGTTTGGCAAGTTCAGGATATGGTGGAGATGGATTTTGAAAATAATTAGGACTCGCCTCTATCTTCACACTTTGATTAATCTTTTCAGGAGTTTTAACAGTCTCCTCTTGCTTTTTCTGCGTAGGCTGAGTAGTTTCTATAATCTCGGCTGGTGGTTGTTCTACAGTATCTACTAAACTTACTTCTGTCGTCTCACTCTCAGATTGAACACCAAATTGTGCCGTTTTAAGAAATATTGACCCACCAATAAAAAATAAAGCCACATGGATAGACAAAGCTACTATAAAGCCAATACGTCTATCTCGTTGCTGAGTATTTGCCCACCAAATAGTTGAATGATCGTATATCATTTTACTGAAAGAGTTGATCCTTTTGTTTGAATTGCGACTTTTGTTATCCCAACACTTCTGACCTCATCTAAAACTTTAATAGCAGTTTCAAAGTAAACTTTCTTATCACCATTAATAAAAACTCTTAAATCTGGATCATGGGCCTTTAATTGTTTAAGATGTTGTGACAATAAATCGAAATTCAATTTTTCTTGGTTAATATATACGTCTCCTGTCTCAGTTATAGTAATTGTGACTGAAGCTTTACGGTCTTCCGATGCCCCTGAACGAGCTACGGGAAGATTCACGTTAACACCTTGATTCTTTACCATTGAAAGCGAGATCATAACAAAAGTTGCCAGAAGAAAGAAAATAATGTCGATTAAAGGAATTATTTCTATCCTCGCTCTTCTTCTGCTTACTGGTAATGGTATCTTCATAGACTTTTACCTTATTTTAAAATAAGCTCAAGATGAGTTGTAGCATCTTCAATATCATGCCTGACTTCTTCAAGACGTGTGTTTAAATAATTAAATGGGATAAGAGCAATAATTGCAGTACCTAAGCCATAGGCCGTAGCAATCAAAGCTTGCGCTATACCTCCCGTAATCGCTGTTGGAGCTTCAAGTTCTTTATTGCCTAATAACCCAAAGGCATGGATCATTCCCGTCACGGTTCCTAATAGACCTAAAAGGGGAGCCAGCGTTATAACTGTATCAAGAATGGGAAGCCCTTGACTAAAACGCTTTAATTCTTTATTAGCAGCCTGTAAAAGAGCATTAGAAAATGCTTTGTGACGATGGTGGAGACCATAAACAAGAGTGATTACAACAAAGTCTTTAGAACCCTCCCCTGTGCTTATCGCCTTTTCAATGTTTCCACCCTCAACTTCAGAAAGAATCTTCTCAACCCGACCGACACTGAGAAGAAAATGCACGAGGAT
>CAYZLU010000108.1:0-7643 GCA_964479285.1 uncultured Planctomycetales bacterium
TGGCATGTGCGGGCCAGGGCCATTGAATCCCTCGAACAGGGCTATACATCGTACACTTCCAACAAGGGCATGATTGAATTGCGGCGTGATATTGCCGCGTTTTTGAAAAAACGACACCATGTGGCCTATGACCCAGAAGAGGAAATTCTCATTACCGTCGGGGTCAGTGAGGCCCTGGATTTGGCGATGAGGGCCGTCCTCAACCCAGGCGATAAGATATTAATACCAGAACCTTGCTACGTGGCGTATGGGCCGGTGGTGGAACTGGCAGGCGGCGAGCCTGTATTCTTAAAAACTTCCATCGAGACCGGTTTTAAGGTGACTCCTCAGCAGATTGAAGAAGCAGTGGGGCCGAAAGTGCGTGGGATCCTTCTTGGTTATCCCTGCAATCCCACGGGGACTTCGTACTCTAAGAAAGAACTGGAGGCCCTCGCCCAAGTTTTCAAAAAGCATGATATGCTGGTCATCAGCGACGAACTTTATGATGAATTGACCTATGATTTCGAACATACCCCCATGGCCACTTTACCCCAGATGCGTAACCGTGTGGTTTATCTTAATGGTTTTTCCAAAAGTTACGCGATGACGGGATTCCGTATAGGATATGTTTGCGGGCCTGCGGACATCGTGGGTGCCATGACCAAGATCCACCAGTACACCATGTTGTGTGCACCGATCACCGGCCAGATGGCGGCCATTGAGGCCTTAAAGAATTGCGCCAATGATGTGCAGGCAATGAAAAAAGAATATGACCGCCGCCGTCGTTTCATCGTTGGTGCTTTGAATGATGTCGGGATGACTTGCCACATGCCGCAAGGTGCTTTTTACGCGTTTCCATCTATAAAAGTGGCAGGAGAAAGTTCGATGGATTTTGCCAAGAATTTATTGCTGAAACAAAAAGTGGCCCTGGTCCCTGGGGACGCATTTGGCCAAAGCTGTGCACAATATGTGCGGATTTCATATGCTTCAAGTTACGACAATCTAAAAGAAGCTGTCGTGCGTATTGAGAAATATTTAAAGAAAAAATAGAAAGGACCACCCATGCGCAAAGAGCACGCGCCCAAAATTTCCCGGAAAAAAGAGGACATTGATTTCGAGATCGCTTTTTATGAAAACATCCTTAAGTGCACGCCCAATTTTATAGAAGCACTAAGCGCCATCGGTGACTTGTATACCAGGGCAGGCATGTGGCAGAAGGGCCTGGACGTGGATTTAAAACTTTCTCTCCTTCGGCCTCAGGACTCCCTGGTGTTTTATAACTTGGCATGTTCTTATGCCTTGCTTAACCAGACCCGCGCGGCCCTGGGGGCTTTGACCAAGGCCATTGATTTTGGTTATGATGATTTCGAGCATTTAAAGGGGGACATGGACCTGGACAACCTGCTCAAAGATGAGCATTTTCAGCAATATATCAAACAGCTGGAAAAAAAGAAAAAGTCCACCAGGCATGCGTGATGTCAAATTGATAGGATGCCTTCACGGGAATGCCAATCTGACATGAAACATTTTCGTCAAGAGCTATGGTTCCATGCGAAAACCCGTCGGGCGTATATCAATATTACAGGCCTGGTCCAGGAGGCCGTGGATAAAAGCGGCATTCAAGAAGGCCTGTGTTTAGTGAATGCCATGCATATTTCAGCCAGTGTTTATATCAATGATGACGAGAGCGGGCTATTGCAGGACTATGATGCCTGGCTTGAAAAATTGGCCCCCCACGCGCCTGTTTCACAGTACAGGCATAATGAGACAGGGGAAGACAACGCGGACGCACATTTGAAGCGTCAAGTGATGGGCCGCGAGGTGGTCATCGCCGTCACCAAAGGCAAACTGGACTTTGGCCCTTGGGAGCAGGTTTTTTACGGTGAGTTTGACGGCCGACGGGACAAGAGGGTATTGGTAAAAATAATCGGGGAATAGGCCCCGCTTGCCGTTAGCGGCAAACGGCGGGGTCTGTATGGAGAGGGTAAATATGAGTTTAGTGGTTTTAGGGACAGTGGCTTTGGACCATGTTAAAACACCTTCAGGGGCAAAAAAAGACATGTTAGGCGGTTCTGCCGCGCATTTTGCCATGTCTGCGCGTCTTTTTACAGACGTGCATATGGTAGCGGTGGTTGGCCGTGATTTTCCCCATAAGCATTTGGATTTTTTGAAACGTAAGGGCATCGATATATCGTCACTTAAAATCAGCAATGGGAAGACTTTTCGGTGGAGAGGGGAATATAAAAAAGGTGATTTGAATACGGCAGTGACCCTGGCGACCGAATTAGGGGTTTTACAGACCTATGTCCCCGAATTAAAGGACCATCAGAAGAATTCATCCAATATTTTTTTGGCCAACTTTGACCCTGACTTGCAAATACAGCTTTTCAAGCATTTAAAATCCCCTCGGCTGATCGGTTTGGACAGCATGAATTTATGGATCACCCACAAACAAAAATCATTGCGGCGTCTGATGAAGATGGTGCATCTATTTGTGGCCAATGATGGCGAGGCCAGGGCGTTAACAGGAGAAAATAATTTGATCATGGCCGCCAAACGCCTTCGGGCAATGGGGCCGCGCCTGATCGTCATTAAAAAAGGGGAACACGGCGTGCTTTTTTATAGTGACCAGGGGATGTTTTCCTTTCCCGCCTATCCGGTTGATAAAGTCGTGGACCCCACGGGCGCGGGTGACACCTTTGCCGGCGGTCTTATGGGGTATCTAAGCCGGACCAATAAAATTGATGATAAGACTTTGCGTAAAGCCCTGCTGTATGCCACGACCGTCGCTTCTTTTAATGTACAGGGCTTTGGTATGGCCCGCACAGCGTCGCTTACCATGCATGACATCGAGGGGCGCATGAAGGTGTTGACGAAATTCTTTTCATTAACATAAAAGGGTCCTGCTTGGCCTATTGGCCACGCACCGAGGTCCCTATCAGGACATTCAGTGAAAACAATCGGTTTTTGGGCAGCAGTCATCTTGCCGTTGTGGGACATCCCATTGATTGTGCGTGTTGTCCGAAGGAAGTCTTCGCAGGATATTTCTTTGATTTGGGCCGTTGGCATCTGGGTTGCTGCAGTCTTGATGGCCCCTAGTGCTTTTATCAAAGCGGACAGGATTGCCATCGGTTTTAATGTAATGAATGTGGTCATGTTGACTGGCGTATTGATCGTGACCATTAAGTACCGCAAAGGCAAGGCATGAACATGCTTGTAGAGAAAATCGGCCTGGTGGCTTCCATCGCCATGCCTTTATTTAATATCCCTTTGATCGTCAAGATCATCCGCCGCCGTTCCTCAGCGGACATATCGATGAGCTGGGTGATGGGGGTGTGGACATGCGCGCTTTTGATGGCGCCATCAGGTTTTAGTTCTACGGACATAGTCTGGCGTTGTTTTAACATTGTCAACCTGGTTTTATTTACCGGGGTAGTGGTCGCTGTCTGGAGGTACCGTAAATAATATGGGCAAAGAATTAAAGAGCGGCATTGTTGCCATCGTTGGCAGGCCTAATGTGGGAAAATCGACCTTGCTTAATGCGATCTTGGGTGAAAAGGTTTCCATTGTGTCTGACGTGCCGCAAACGACGCGCCATCAGATCAGGGGGATCCATACCGATGAGCGTGGTCAGATCGTTTTTATCGATACGCCGGGCATCCACGCCGGAAAGGACAAGCTCGATAAATACATGAACAGGGCTTCTTTAGGCAGCATTGATTCTGTGGATGCAGTCATTCACATGGTGGATGCCAGTGAAAAAACCGGCCTGGAAGAAAAGCATGTGATCAGCCGTCTTAACAAATGCGGCAAGCCCATTATCGTGGGCCTGAACAAGATCGATATCACTAAGGGAAAATTTGTGCCGGATTATATAAAACTCTGGGAAGAGACCCGCGGCGTGCCGATGACCGAGATGAGCGACCTGATTTTGTTCCCACTCTCCGCCCTTAAAGGGACCAATGTCAAAAAACTGGTAGACCTTTTATTTGAGCAAATGCCCCTGGGGCCCCTTCTTTATCCTGAAGACGCGATAACGGATTTTCCCAAGCGCATGGCCATGGCGGATTTGATAAGGGAAAAACTTTTCTTGTTGATGCGTGAAGAAATACCTCATTCGATTGCCGTGATCATCGAAGGGGTGCAGCCCAAACGCGGCAAGGTCCTGCATATCAGGGCGGCCATTTTAGTTGAGCGTGAATCCCAGAAGGAAATTGTCATTGGTAAAGCAGGGGCCATTCTAAAGCAGGTGGGCAGCGAGGCCCGCCGTGACTTGGAAGAATTGGTCGACAGCAAGGTTTTTCTTGAGCTCTTTGTGAAAGCGAAGTCACATTGGCGTGAAGATTATTCCACTTTGGAAGACATGGGGTATGTCTTCAGCGATATCTCTTAATGCCGACCAATTTTTTCAACATCGTAAGGGTGGTCAAAATTTTGAAGTCCGCCATGCGCGATTTGCCTGACCCTTCGGTGACGCTGGTTGGCAAGAAGTTCAAAAGCCCTTTCCTGGTCCTTATTTCCTGTTTGTTGAGCATGCGGACCCGCGATGAAACCACCTTGCCGGCCTGTGAGCGTTTATTTGCCCGTGCGGACACGATGCAGGGGATGCTTGAAATCCCCGTTGGTGAAATTCAAAAGTTGATCTATCCCGTGGGGTTTTATAAGACCAAGGCCCTGCGCATCCATGAGATATGTAATGACCTGATCCATCGTTTTGGGGCGATGGTGCCTGATGACCTGGAATTACTCTTGACGCTTAAAGGGGTGGGACGCAAGACCGCGAATTTGGTCTTGACCGAAGGTTTTGGCAAACCGGGAATATGTGTGGACACCCATGTACACCGTATCTCTAATCGCCTGGGGTATATCAGGACCAAGACGCCCGAAGAAACAGAATTTGCTTTGAGGGAAAAATTACCGCCCAAGTATTGGATTGATTATAACGCGTTGCTTGTGACCTGGGGCCAGAATGTCTGTAAGCCCATTTCACCGTTGTGTTCAACCTGTCCGGTTAATAGGATTTGCCAACGCGTGAAGGTCGGCATCAGCCGATAAGCCCAAGGGCGAAGCCTGCCCTGCCCGAGGGGGGCATTGACCATGAAGCTATTCATGTTTTTTTCAAAAATTATCGGCATGGACATCCTGGACAGCCAGGGGAAATGGATTGGCTGTTTGCAGGACATCGTCATGAACCCTGCTTCAGACATCTATCCCAAAGCCACCGAGATGGTCATTGAGCGGGGACATAATCCAAGGGGATACACAAAAGTCAACTGGGAAGATATTGCGTACATTGAAGACGAGGCCCGGCTTAAAATTTCCTTTGACCGCTTGATATTCTCCAGGGAAATGCCTAAATTTGAATTTACCTTGCGCCATGACATCTTTGACCAGCAGGTGGTGGATGTCGATGACCAGCGCGTTGTGCGTGTCAATGATATCTATTTGCTATGCGTTGAAAACCAGCTTTATGTCGCCAACGTGGATGTGGGGGTGAGGGGCATTTTCCGGCGTTTGGGATGGACGGGCATGGTCGATTTTATTATATCCCGTTTCAATCCTAAATCGCCGTATTTGACCCGGGAAGAATTGATCCCTTGGAAAGCCACGCAGATCCTGCCAAAACTTGGGCGTATGAAGAGCCTGTTAAAATTAGAGGTTTCCAAGAATAAATTGAACAGCATCCCACCGTCAGCCTTGGCAGACATTATCCAGGACCTGGACCTTTTCGCGCGGGTATCAATGTTTAAGTCAATGGATGCGGTGCTGCAAAACAAGGTCTTTACTGACATGACCTTGGGCTTTAAGGAAGAACTCATTGACCAGCTCGAGGAGCATGAGGTGGCCAATTTGATCACCAATATCCCTGCGGATGAAGCGACGGACTTGCTGATGAAATTACCGCGTGACAAGACCCACCGCCTGATGGGATTATTAGGTTCAGAAACCAACAAGAAATTGCGTAAACTTTTGAGCTTTGCCAAAGACTCCGCCGGCGGCCTAATGACCACGGAATATCTTTATTTAAAGTCCGACGCCACGGTGGCTGACGGGTTCCAGAAAATCAAGGACAATATTAATTTCCCAGGGACTATTTTTTTTCTTTACATCGTCAATGATGATCACAAATATCTGGGCACGACCTCCCTGAGGCGTTTTTTCAATGAAAACCCTGAAGTTTTGCTGCTGAACACCTGTTACCCGGAAAATGTCCACGTGTACACGGATGACAGCGTTGAACAGGTCGCCCTGCTTCTGGAACGCCACAAATCTTCTTCCATTCCCGTGCTCAATGCCAAGGACATTTTGCAAGGAATCATTACTATTGACGATGTGTTGGAAGTGATGATTTCCTTGGTGTGGCATAAATACAATGAGAAATTATGAGTCCTTGGCAAAACAATAAATATCTTAAGAACATCCTGATTTTTCTGGCCATGTTAGGGCCAGGGATCATAACAGGCAGCGTGGATAATGATGCCGGGGGCATCACCACCTATTCGGTCGCTGCGGCCACTTATGGTTATCCTATTATCTGGACACTTTTGCCGGCATTCATTGTTTTACTGGTGGTGCAGGAAATGAACATGAGGATGGGGGCCTGCACCGGCAAGGGGCTTGCAGATTTGATCCGTGAGACCTTTGGCATCAAGGTCACTTTTTGGATATTTTTAGGCTTGCTTGTAGCGGACATTGGAAACACCGCCACCGAATTTGCCGGCGTGGCTGGAAGTATGGATATTTTCGGTATCAGTAAATACATATCCGTTCCTTTGACCGCAGGGGCTGTCTGGATTCTGGTGACAAAAGGCAATTATAAGATCTCGGAACGTATTTTTTTATTATTTAGCGTCTGCCTTTTGTCCTATATTGTTTCTGCCGTGGCTGCCAAGCCGGATTGGCACCAGGTGGCCTTTTCCTTTATCCCGTCGCATATCCAATATGATAAAGAATATTTGGTCATGGTCCTTGGCATTGTCGGTACGACCATTGCGCCCTGGATGCAGTTTTATATGCAGTCCGCAGTCATTGAAAAAGGCACCACCATGGATGATTATAAACTGGCCCTGGCGGATGTGGCCATCGGGTGTGTCGCCACGGTGGCGGTGGCCCTGTTCATCATGGTCGCGTGCGCGGCGACCTTGCATGCCAACCACATCACTATCAATGAAGCCAAGGACGCGGCATTGGCCCTTAAGCCTTTTGCCGGCGCATTGGCTTCCGCGGTCTTTGCCTTTGGCCTTTTTGTCGCGTCCATATTCTCCGCGACCATCCTGCCCTTGGCTACTGCTTTTTATATTTGCGAGGCCTTTGGTTTTAATGCAGGCATAGACAAACGTGTCGAGGAGGCCCCGCAGTTTTATACCTTGTTCGCGGCCATTTTGATCATTGCCTGTGCCATCATTCTGTTCCCCAATGCGCCCTTGATTGCCATTTCCCTGTGGACCCAGGACATCAATGCCATGCTCCTGCCCGTGGTTTTGATTTCAATGCAGTTAATGGTCAACAATCCAGAGATCATGGGAGAACATGTGAACAATAAGCTCCAAAATGCCATTGGCTGGTCCACCACCATTATTTTAATCGCCCTTACCCTGCTGCTCCTCATTCTGCCAGCCATAGACCTATTTAAATCCCATTAAAGGCCCCTTCGTGTAAACCGC
>CAYZLU010000109.1:0-7617 GCA_964479285.1 uncultured Planctomycetales bacterium
TTAAAAGATTATTCGGCACCCAGGTGCCAATGCCCACATTGCCGTTCATGACAGTAAGGCCGCCCAAAGGACTGGATGTTCCAATACCGACATTTCCAGTCGAATCGATAGTAAACCGGGTAACATTATTTGTCGCGAATTGAACAGAATGAGCATCTTGATTACCAAAAACCGATGCATAACCTGAAGTACCATTAAATATACTTCCACCGCTTGTACCATCAACACCCAAATAAAACTCAGAACCACCATTACTGAACTCCATGGCTGTTGCTGCTCCAGAGTAAAGGGAATTTTTGATAAATAAGGGAAATTCATAATTAGTAGAAATTGTCAATGGGCTCGCTGGTATCCATGTGCCAATACCCACATTGCCATTCATCACTGATAAAGCAGCAGTTGTTGTCTTGTTTGTCCCGATGCCGACATTGCTGTTGGAGTCAACGATAAAAGGCAACGCGTTTGCATTGACTTCAAATTTCGCTGTAGGCCCTGTCGTACCAATACCAACATTAGTGCCATCCGTTGATAATGGTGTTTGGCTGCTTATCGCTGTTCCACTGGACGCATAGTAGGCGTATTGCCCGACAGTTCCGCTATTGACAGTCCCTGCCCCCCCAAAGGAACTCACCGGCATCCAGGTACCCACACCCAAATTATTACCTACAATCACATAACCAGATGAAGGGTTCAGATTTAATGTAAATCCCGTCATCCTGATGGTACCCTGCACGTCCAATCTCTGACCCGGGTTAAGGGAACCAATACCAATATTGGCTGCCAACAATGTCCCTGCGGTGCTGGCCGCGGCACCTGTGCCGACACCAACGACACCTGCTGATACTCGGGATAGGGCGGTATCTAAAGTATCACTGCCACTTTGCACAGTAGAACTTGATGCCCAGCCAATAGGAAAACCACTTCCCCCCGCAAAACGATTAGTTTCCAAAAACCAATAATTATTGATATTATCAAGCACATAATTTGCGTTCATTTGACCGTTATACTGTACACCCAACTGCAGAACTCCAGCAGTATTGGCAATACCAAGAGCATAATCCGTAGAAGAATTTCCAGAACCCTCTTGGACAAACATCTCAGTTTTTGAGCCTTTATTTAATAAGTGTAAAGTATAAAGTGGGGCAGTCCCTATACCCACATTACCATTTTCCACATCCAACGCCCCGCCCGGCACCCAGGTACCGATTCCTACATTGCCATTCATGATGGTCAATGCCGCCTCGCCAGATCCATTGACAAAGCTCGTACCGATGCCGACATTTCCATTGACAATTTCACTGATGTCCCGCACTGTCCCCTGAACATCCAACGCTTGACCGGGGGTCAGGGAGCCGATACCCACATTTCCAGTATTAGCAGGAAGCACTATTAAGCCTCCTGCGAAGGGGCTAAATGTTCCTATGCCTACATTACCGCCAACTATTAACCCACCTGCAGGCGCTGCATAATCTTGTGCATAAGACCTTGATCCAATGGCAGCTCCCCCCAATACAGAAAATAAACTTCCTGGCGCTCCTGTTCCAATACCGATATTACCTGTATCTGTAATACGCATTCTCTCCCACAACGTTCCCCCAGAAAAATCACGTGTATATAATAATAATTGTCCTCTGGAATTATTTGCTGCTGACCGTGCTTGTATTCTTGCTATTTCCTGATTTTCACTACCTCCATACCAAAAACTCAACAATCCCCTTAGTGAGGCTGATGCTGACGCATTACTTCTCAAATTGATTGCAGGACTACCAGTACCCCAAGCATTAACTTCCAAGCTGGCTGTTGGCGAAATTGTTCCGATACCGACATTACCACTCATGATTGTCAATGCTGAAAAAGAAGTAATTGTTGTTCCTATACCAACATTGCTGTTGGAGTCAACGATAAAAGGCAATGCGTTTGCATTGACTTCAAATTTCGCCGTGGGCCCGGTTGTACCAATACCAACATTAGTGCCATCCGTTGATAATGGCGTTTGGCTGCTTATCGCTGTTCCACTGGACGCATAGTAGGCGTATTGCCCGACAGTTCCGCTATTGACAGTCCCTGCCCCCCCAAAGGAACTCACCGGCATCCAGGTACCCACACCCAAATTATTACCTACAATCACATAACCAGATGAAGGGTTCAGATTTAATGTAAATCCCGTCATCCGCACCGTGCCTTGAACGTCAAGTTTTTGTCCCGGAGCCAGGGAGCCTATACCAACGTTTCCAGCGAAATAATTTTTCTGGCTGCCGCTCTGATAGATGCCATAGTCATTGGTTGCCGTACCTGTAGGGGTTTCAAGAAGCAATCCATACCGATTTGTCACCGTACCGCCTGTATTAGTCATATAAAGATCAAGGCCTGTTGCAGTGGTTACCGTGCTTCCGCTGCTGATGCCGGTACCAGCCAAAACGCCGATAGCAGAGGTGACTGTGGCTCCTGAATCCACAATGGAATCATCCTCAAGGCCTAATAAACTGCCGACTGTTCCTGTGTCTGATTCCGCGCCTGAATAAAGGCCATGGAGGGTGGTCGCTGAAGTACCATGATTGTAGGCGTAACCAAAAAGCCCATCCAATTCAGCAACAACTCCTGTCCCGTCATTTTCGCCATAACCGTAAGCCCCAATGACATGCTGAGCAGCCGCTGAGTTTGATGCAGGCACAGTGGCACCCCCGTATAAAGCAAGACGGTGTGCGCTTGATGCAAGGTCTGAAGTTGGGGTGACATTCAAGTTCACTTGAAGGGCGTAATGATAATGCGCTCCAGCGGTGGTAGAATCAGTGGCCTCAACATCAACCGGGCCTGCCGGTACCCATGTCCCAATCCCTAAATTGCCGGATAAAACCATTCCGCCACTCGGTGCTGCTTTAGTCATATACGGGTCGTAACTGAATGTACCTATACCGACATTACCAAGTATATTCAAACTGTTTATCTGAGATATGGTACCGATGCCGATATTATAACTGGTACCTATCCCCACATTACCAACGTCATTGAGCCAATAGTTTGATCCTGCAGCATTTGCAGCCCATGTACCATTACCGCTGGCATCTGAGGTCAGGACATACCCGTTATTCTTACCCGTAGGCATATTGAAATACGTCGTGCGTACCGTGCCTTGAACGTCAAGTGCCTGGCCTGGGGTTACTGAACCTATGCCGACGTTGGTGCCGTTGACAACAAAATTGTCCGATCCTGAAATCCCAAGGCCATTTTTATATTGGACGTCATTGTTATTGCCGCCCGAAGGAGTATATGCGGCATAAGACATGCCAGTAAGGCAAATTAGAATAACAATTGAAGAAGCAATAAAAAGGAGAGAATATTTAAAATACAAGCTTAAGCCCTCATCAACATTACTACTTATATATTCCTTTTTAAATACTAAACCCATCAGTCACAACCTTTGCTTCATCAATGCATTCTTAAAGATTTCTTTTTTCTGGTCATTAATCCCCTTGAAAATACACCGCATCCGTTGCCAGCGATTTAAATGCCGCCAAAGAACATGAATAAGCGCCAGTACTGTCAGTAGTAACTGACGCCTGGTAGGTGCCAGGGGTCCTGATCTGGGCATCTAGATATAAATTCTGGTGTAAATCCTGTGATGGAATCGCAAAAGGTAAAGCTACCGCGGTCCCATCAAAAATGGAACTGTTAATCCCTCCGATGATCACCTCATTGGCAGTGGTGGTTGTTATTGCGCCGCAGGTGGCGGGACTGGCTCCGTTACTCGCATTCGTGGTTTTGCTTAATGTGTCCAAGGCAGCACCCCCATTGGCATAAAACTCAAAGGCAGCGACTGAGATCGTCCCGCTGCCGGACTGATTAACCGTGATGGAGGTCATTGCGTTGCTCACCTTCGAGGTATACCAAATTTCAAACGCCCTGCCGCCATCAGTATCCACGGACCGGGCGTTGGCTGATACGAAGATATCCCCGACGGCATCTGTCAGGCTTGTCACCGTGTCTGAACTACTGGTCCGAAAAGCCACCAGTACCACCAGAAGGTTTCCGGCTGTTGTTGAAGGTATCGTGTAGGCAGCACTACCACCATTCAAATCCTGGGCCGTGGCCATGTTGATCAAATCAATATTGGCATTATTTTTAAATGCCGCCAGCGAACAATTGTAACCGCCGGAACCATAGGAGACCGTCAAGCTTGCCTGGTAGGTGCCGGCGGCCGCGTTACGGTCCTCAACATAGGGATTTGTATCAAAGTCGCTTGCGGGTATGTTAAATGGCGAGGCAGGAGAATATGCAGAAATAGGATATGAGTTAAACCCCCCTATGATCACCCCATTTCCTGTAGTCGTCATTGATGCGCAGGTCGCGGTGGATGCCGATGTCGTCGCGTTCGTGGCTTTGCTGACGGTATCAAGGGAAAACGTTCCCCATCCCTGGTACTCGAAGGTATCGATTGAAATGGTCCCGCTGCCTGTTTGATTGACCGTTATAGAGGTCTTTGAGCCGCTAACGCTTGGGGTGTACCAAATCTCATAGCCCCTATTACTATCGGAGTCCGTTGAGCGCGCATTGGCTGATACAAAGGTGTCGCCGCCATCGGTAATGCTCGTCACGGTGTCTGTGGTATTAGACCTGAATGCCACCTGTACCACCAGAAGATTTCCAGCTGTTGTTGAAGGTATGGTGAAGGAAGCATTACCGGTAAAATCCTGGGGTGTGGCAATGTTAACTAGGGTAATAAATGCCTCTGCGGATGTTGAGTAAAGAAGGAACATTAAAAGCAGTCCGAATTTTATTTTCATAAATAATTTAAAGAAGACTCTTTTATGTTTATCTTTTCCCCTAAGATCTATGAAAAATTCAATGAAGCCGTGCAATAATAATTGGTCCCGTCATAAAAACAGGAGACAAAATCAACAGCGCTGGCAGCCGTCGACAAAGTCGGAGCATTGCTGCCCGCCCATTTGACCGTCCCCGGCCATGCGGCCGTGTGCGAGCCAGAGCCATCCTGGGTCAATTTCAGCAGCAGCCTTGAGATAGTACCAGGAGCGGTGTAGGTAAAGACACAATTACCGGTCATCGTTATTTTCTGATTATTGCCGTTGTTCCAGGTGATGGTCTTGGAAGTACCTGAATTGCCGTTATCATAGACGCTCTGATAGCCAATAGTATTGTTGACCTGCAACGCTGAACCCGGCACCCACGTGCCGATGCCTACATTGCCGTTCATGATAGTCAATGCCGCCTCACCAGATCCATTGACAAAACTTGTCCCGATGCCCACATTACCATTGACAATTTCACCAATATCCCGCACCGTGCCTTGCACGTCGATCCTCTGACCCGGCCATTGGGAGCCGATGCCCAGATTTCCCGAAATGGTGCCGATGCCGACGTTGCCGACGGAAGTTTCCAGGGCGCGGAAATCGGCAGCGGCAGTCAAGGTTGGATTGATAAGTATTCCACGTGAGATCCCACTAGCACCTCCTGTTTGGTTAATTGTCGGCGAAATCTGAAGATCGTTCCATATTCCAGTACCAGATGTGGGCGCATAACCGACTGGTATAGAAACCAAATTTCCTATACCACTAGTAAAACTCTTTGGACTAGTAGAATCAGTTAAAATAACGGAACTACCAGAGTTACTAACATTACCTTCTATCGTCACCGTACCAGAAATTCCGTAAAGTACATCACCCCGAATGTAATCATTTACAGCATCGACTGCAAATATTCTCGTACCCGCTTTATTCATAACATCCAGCTGAAAATCACCGAAAGTATCAGCAGCACCCGCCTCAACAAGAAGTTTTGTTTTACCTGTACTTGCTGTTCGATCTTGAAAAATCGCCGTGGTTGCTGCTGTGCCACCGTTGGGGCGAACATCAAGTGAATACGAGGTCACTGTAGAACCAATACCTACATTACCATTCATTACAGATAGAGATGCCCCCGGCACCCACGTGCCAATCCCTACATTGCCGTTCATGACTGTCAAAGCTGCCGTCGTCGTAAGGTTTGTCCCTATCCCTACATTGTTCGTTGTGCTGATACCTACATTGCCAGCACCCAAGGTCCAGCCACTGGCACCCCCGCTCGCCGCGGCCCATGTCCCATTGCCGCTCGCGTCTGAGGTCAGCACATACCCATTATTTTCTCCAGTCGGCATATTAAATGCCGTCATACGCACCGTACCTTGCACATCCAACCTCTGGCCAGGCCATTGGGAGCCGATACCTAGGTTGCCAGAAATGGTGCCGATGCCGACATTGCCTATGGATGTTTCGAGGGCACGAAAATCATAAGCTGAAGTTAAGGTAGGGTTAATAAATAAACCGCGCGTAATTCCATTTGCTCCACCGGTTTGATTGACTGTCATGTTTTCATATACAAAGTTATAAATTCCTGTCCCGCTAGAAGGTTGAAAAACAACGGCATCACTTAGCCATATGCCATTGTTTATACCAGAACCGGCTGTACTATTAGCTGGATAAAGGCCAACATTAGTACTAGTACCGGAACCAATTGTAATTGAACTACCAGTATACATGCCCCCTGAACCACTAAATGTTATTCCTCCTATAGTACTAGTCACTCCAGAACCACCAGTAATAACTCCTGTTGAATCTACCGTAAATGGCGCAGTTGATCCCGCGATACTAAATAATTTTGTCGGCACCCACGTACCGATGCCCACATTGCCGTTCATGACAATCAAACCTGCGCCAATCCCTGAAGTGGTCCCGATACCTACGCTGTTCGTGGTGCTTATCCCGACATTTCCAGCAGCTGCTGTATTAAGCCAATAGTTTGATCCTGCAGCATTTGCAGCCCATGTCCCGTTGCCGCTGGCATCTGAGGTCAGGACATACCCGTTATTCTTGCCCGTCGGCATATTGAAATACGTCGTACGCACCGTGCCTTGCACGTCTAGTATCTGGCCTGGGGCTAAAGAGCCGATACCGACGTTACCTGCAAAATAATTTGGAGCTGCTGCTGCAGCATAAAAATTATATTTATGCGTTCCTGAAGAAACATCTGACCATACTCCATAATTATTTGTACCTACTGTTAAATCTGGAACAGCCAAACCATATTGATTTGTTATTGTGCCTCCACCATTATTAACGGCGTCGGATGTTAAAAAAGATGCGGCACCGGTAATAGTCCCGGAGCCTTCATTTAAAGCATATCCCTGTACGCCAACAAGACCCCAGCTTGAAGTCATATTTTGGTTTGCGAAGGTTATTGAAGATCCTATAACTCCATAAATACCAGCGGCGCTGCTGGAACCCGGGAAGGTGATGGCATCAACCTCTAAACCCGAGTAATTTTGTGCCGAAGTGGATGTTATACTACTGCTGCGTATGGAAACATAAGGCGAACTATCACTGTTAGCCATCGTTGAACCAACCTCTAGGACTGCTGCAGGCACCCACGTGCCAATGCCCACATTTCCGTTCATGACAATCAAGCCCGCGCCAATCCCTGAAGTGGTCCCGATACCTACGCTGTTCGTGGTACTTATCCCGACATTTCCAGCAGCTGCTGTATTAAGCCAATAGTTTGAACCAGCGGCGTTGGCGGCCCATGTCCCATTGCCGCTCGCGTCTGAGGTCAGCACATACCCATTATTTT
>CAYZLU010000110.1:0-7584 GCA_964479285.1 uncultured Planctomycetales bacterium
TCGTAGGTCTTCATCACGGAAACATTTGACGATCTGGTAATAACGGTCCATGCCTGAGACCATCAAGATCTGCTTAAACAATTGCGGCGACTGAGGAAGGGCGTAAAATGCACCCGGGTTCAGGCGCGAGGGCACTAAAAAGTCGCGGGCCCCCTCAGGGGTTGATTTGGTCAGCACAGGCGTTTCAATCTCGGTAAATTTTTCAGCATTTAAAAAAGTCCTCATAGAACTGCATATGTGATGGCGCAAAACCAGGGAATCACGCACTTTTTTGCGGCGTATGTCCAGATAACGGTAGGTCAGCCGTAAATCCTCTGCAGCTTCTATATTATCATCGATCTCGAAAACTGGCACCTTGGCCGTATTTAATATCTCCAGCTTTTTAGCCAAAAGTTCAATGTCACCGGTCGCGGCATCGGGATTGACATTCTTAGGCGGACGGACATTGACTGTTCCTGTGATCTTGACCACAAATTCCGGACCCAATTTTTGTGCTTCGCCATGGGCCTCAGGGCTGACTGAGGGGACAAAGACCACCTGGGTAATGCCATAGCGATCACGAATGTCGATAAAAATAAGCTTACCATGGTCCCGGCGGCGATGCACCCAACCGCATAGGGTAACTTCCTGGTCTTTAAAAGACTTGTTCAATTCACCGCAAGTGTGCGTTCTCATAAAAACCTTTCGCTGGTGTCATTGCGAGCGAAGTGAAGCAATCTAAACAGAATTTATTATTCTTTAAAAGATTGCTTCGTCGCTTCGCTCCTCGCAATGACACGACTCTTTAAATTGTTCACAATATTCTTTATGTCAACCGTTTCTTGTTGGCCAACCTGCATATCTTTAACTGTAAGGGTATTATTTTTAACTTCATCTTCACCCAGGATTAAAGTAAATTTTGCATTGGCCTTATTGGCTTTACCCATTTGAGATTTCATGGAGCCCCCGGCAAAGGTCATGTCTGCGCTGATGTCAGCATCGCGCAATTGCTGCAATAATAAAAATGCCTGCGGCTGGTAGTCTTCCTTCATGGCAATGACAAAAGCGTTTATCCCTGAAGCCACAGGTGCGCTTGTACCCTGCGCTAATAAGATACGTTCTATTCCCAAAGCAAAACCTATAGCCCCATAATCCATTTTTTCATTACCGCCTAATTCATGCACCAGTCCATTATAACGCCCGCCTGCCCCAATGGCATCCTGGCTGCCCAATCCTTCAGCGGTAATTTCAAAAACCGTGTGTGTATAATAATCTAATCCGCGCACTAAATGCGGTGACACTTCAAACGCAATGCCTATACTTTTAAGCGCGGTTTGAACTTTATCAAAATATTGTTGGCTTTCAGGAGACAAAGGCAAATTCTTGACAATCAAAGCCACGACCTTACGGCAACCTTCCTTCTTGCAATCTAAAACGCGAAAAACATTACGTTCAAAACGGACCTGGCAGTCGTCGCATAATTCAGTTTTATGTTTAGCAAATTCTCCTCGCAACCATGCGGAAATATTTGCCTTATCTTCTGTGGACCCTAAGCTATTGATTCTTAAAAAAGGTTTTGCCACGCCCATTTCGGATAGTAAATGCATGGCCAGCGCGATTACTTCCGCATCCAGAAATGGTGAGGTCGAGTTAGGGCCGATCACTTCTGCACCTATCTGGTGAAACTGACGCAGGCGCCCTTTTTGCGGCCGTTCACCGCGAAACATGGGGCCTAAATAAAAAAATTTTGACAGACCTTCCCTGCCATCAAAACTGTTCTCGAGATATGAACGCACCACTGCCGCAGTGCCTTCTGGACGCAAAGCATACCCGGAGACAATGTCTTTATTCCCACCAGATAATGCTTCGCCAAAAGAAATACTAGTCCCTGATGCCAATTCAAAAAGCTGTTTATGTACAACATCGCTCGTTTGACCGAGAGACCTTTTAAAGAGACTGGTATCCTCAAAAATAGGCGTACGGATTTCCCTATAGCCGTATGATTTACAAATTTTTCGGGCTTTGGATTCTATGGCTTCCCAGAGAGGAACGGCATCGGGCAATATATCGGATGTCCCGCGAGGGACGGCGAACATTTTATTCACGTATAATTCCCGGTCTTATTTGACTTTCTGCTTCATTTCTAAACCGGACTTGAAGACCACCACTTTCCGGGGAGGGACGGGAACGCTTTGTCCTGTGCGGGGATTACGACCGAAGCGGGCGCGGCGCTCTTTGATCTTAAAGACCCCAAAATTGCGTAGCTCCACCTTATCGCCTTGCATCAATGAATCGACGATGACATCAAAAGTCTTCTGCACGATCTTTTTGACATCAACTTGTTTGATACCTGTTGCATCGGTAATTTTTAACACAATATCTTTTTTCGTCATTAAAAGCTCCTCTGCGATTAAATTTATTTGCAAGTATAATACCAACAACGACTTACAGTGTCAACGAAAAATTGTTCTCTCCGACCAAGACTTTGATCTCTTCCATCAATACTTCACTGGGCGTGACGTATAGGTTTTCGCCGACCAAAATCTGCACTCTTTTATAATTGTTCGTATCGACTTGTAAATAAACAGGGACTTTTCCAGGAAAACGCGCCAATTTCTCTTTCAGTTTCTCAAAACCAGGCTGCCCCGTATTCGACAAATCTACCTGGACAGACTTGACCATATTATAAACCTCATCAATACCCGCCATTTCACTCGCCATCATCTTGGGGAGACCATCTCGAAAGCTCACCTTGCCTTTGACAACCACCACCGCGTTCTCTTTTAAATAAGAAGCTATCTGCGTATAACTCGAAGGGAAAACCACCAGCTCCATCTCGCCATCAATATCTTCCAGCCCCACTATGGCCATCCGTTCATTGGTCTTTTTTGTCGTGGTCAATTTAACACTCGTGATCAATCCAATCATACGGGCTTCCTGCCCGTCACGCGCACCTTTGATATTGGCTGTGGTAAAATCAGCAAATTTCTCAATTTCTGTTTTATAACGGTCTAACGGGTGACCGCTTAAGTAAAATCCCAATAATGATTTTTCATTGGTCAGTATCTGGGCCTGCGGCCATTCTGGAATATCAGGAAATGTTTCATCGTTCTTGCCAAAACCGCTTCCTTCCTGTTCCATGCTAAAAAAAGAAAATTGGCCGACCTCTTTTTCTTTTTGCCCGCGCGTACCTGCTTCCAAGGCCCTTTCCAACACTGCCATCATCTGGGACCGTTTACAATTAAAAGCGTCAAAGGCCCCTGACTTGATCAAGCTTTCCAACACCTTACGATTATTCAGACGCAAATCAATACGGCAGCAAAAATCAAACACCGAAACAAAACTTCCCCCTTCTATGCGGGCATGGACCATGGATTCAATGGCACCTGCACCAATGTTTTTGACGGCCAACAGGCCGTAACGGACGGCTTTTTTATTCTCCACCGTAAATTGGGCCACGCTTGTGTTGACATCCGGCGGCATAACACTGATCCCCAGAACCCCGCACTCTTTAACGTATTCGACCACCTTGTCGGTATTGTCCTTTTCAGATGTCAAAAGGGCTGTCATGAACTCCACCGGATAATTGGCCTTTAAATACGCCGTGCGATAGGTAATGAGCGCGTAGGCAGCAGAATGACTGCGGTTAAAACCATACCCGGCAAAAAAATCGATTAAATCAAACAGTTGGTTGGCCGGCCCTTCCGCGATCTGGTTGGTCTTGGCACAGCCTTCGATGAAAAAAGAACGCGCTTTTTGCATTTCCGACGCTATTTTCTTGCCCATGGCCTTGCGCAGATCATCAGCCTGGGTCATGTTAAAACCAGCGATAACGGACGCGATTTGCATGACCTGTTCCTGGTAAAGAATAATACCGTAAGTAGGTTTAAGGACCCCTTCCAGTTTAGGGTGCGGGTATGAAATTTTTTGCTCTCCGCGCTTGCGTTTAATAAAATCATCCAGCATGCCCGAACCCATTGGACCGGGACGGTACAGGGCCAAAATAGCGATCAAATCTTCAAATTCCGAAGGTTTCATTTTTTTCAAGAGGTCCCGCATGCCCCCGCTTTCCAGTTGAAACACCCCCATGGCGTGGGCCCCTGCCAGCATTTCATATGTTTTTTTGTCATCGAGCGGTAATATGTCAATGTCAATGCACACACCTTGATGTTGTTTGATAAGCTTGACCGCTTCGGTGATAACGGTCAGTGTCCTTAACCCCAAAAAATCCATTTTCAAAAGACCTATTTGGGAAATACCATCCATATCAAAGGCCGTGGTGACCTGGCCATCCGAACTTTTAAACAAAGGAACATACTCTGTCAACGGCTTGTCTGAAATCACCACCCCTGCCGCGTGGATCGAGGCATGGCGGTTCAACCCTTCCAATACCTGAGCAGTTGCCAGCAATTGCTTGGCTGTCTTGTCCAATTCGGCAGCTTCACGCAATTGGGGTTCAACGTTTAAGGCTTCTTCAATGGTGATACCGATCTCATTAGGGATCAATTTGGCGATCCGGTCAACATCCGGATAACTCATGCCCATGGCCCGCCCCACATCGCGTACCGCGGCCTTGGCCTGCATGGACCCAAAAGTGATGATCTGGGCCACATTATCTGAGCCGTATTTCTTGGTGACATAATCAATGATCTCGCCGCGCCGCTCGTAACAAAAATCAATATCAATGTCCGGCATGCTTTTGCGTCCGGGGTTCATAAAACGCTCAAACAAAAGGCCGTATTTAATAGGGTCCAGGTCCGTAATCCCCAGGAGATAGCTGACCAAACTGCCAGCGGCAGAACCGCGGCCAGGACCAACAGGAACACCGATCGATTTGGCATAGTTAATAAAATCCCATACAATCAGAAAATAACTGACAAAACCCATGTCCGTGATGGTCTTGAGCTCATGCTCCAGACGCTGACGCAATCCCGCATCATGCATGCCCCCAGGATAACGTCTATGCATCCCCTTTTCACAAAGCCCAAGCAAATAGGATTGGGCATTTAAGCCCTCAGGCACTTCATATCGCGGCAGGTGGTATTGGTCAAAATCCAATTTCAAATTGCATTGCTCAGCAATCAGCAATGTGTTGCTGATTGCCTCTGGCGCCCAGGCGAAGACTGTTTTCATGGCCTCGGGTTCTTTAAAATAAAATTGGTCGGTTGCGAAACGCATCCGGTTAGGATCACTCAACGTTGTCTGTGTTTGGATACAAAGCAGGGTCTCATGCGCCATGGCCTGCCCCTGCTCGATATAATGCACATCATTACTGGCCACCAAAGGCAAATTCAATTGTTGGGCTATCTTGATAAGGTCTTCATTAACCTTTTTTTGTTCCATGATGCCGTGATCCATGAGTTCGACATAAAAATGCCCTTTGGTGAAAATTTGACGGTACTCCTCCGCTGACTTTAACGCAGCCTCAAAATGGCCCCGCAATAATTGACCCGCGACTTCGCCTTTAAGGCAGCCGGAGGTGCCAATGAGTCCTTTAGCATGTCTGGCCAAAATTTCTTTATCAATACGTGGTTTATAATAAAAACCTTCCAAATAGGACGCGCTGACTAATTTCATCAAATTCGCATACCCTTCATTGTTGGCCGCTAAAAGGGTCAGATGACAAATGCTTTTTTGATCAGAATTTTTCTCAAAACGGCTGGCAGGCGTGATATAAACTTCACAACCAATGATAGGTTTGATCTTGAATTTTTGACAGGCCTTGTAAAAATGGATAGCCCCGAACATATTGCCATGATCAGTCATCCCTAAGGCCGGCATAGACAAGGCCGCCGCCTTTTTTACCAGCTCATCCACCCGGCAAGCGCCGTCTAGGAGAGAATATTGGGTATGGACATGAAGGTGGACGAATTCAGAAGTGCTCATAAAATACAAAGGCCTTAAGCGTTAAATTAAGTATTACTTTAACACTTAAGACCACTGGGAATCAATACAAAATAATCCCGCGCACTCTTGACCAGCACATGGGTGTAGAAAAAGAATCAGACGGACCTCATCTGCTGCAGCTCTCTTAAGATAGGAAGGCTTGTGATGGGTCGGATTTCAAGGATGGTTGGGACAAAACCCCCGATTTGAGAGAGCTGGGCCAAATCTTGCTGGGAGAAAGGTAACGGTACTCCTCTGCCATCGCGTTTGATCTGCAAGTTCAAATTGGCTGGATTTAAATCAATACCACCTAAGGGCAAGTCTCGGTCTATTTTTGATGACATGGCGCTGTCAGAAGGCAGATCGTTTGAATGAAAAGGCGACCACCATGGCATACCCTGGATAGAACCTGTGAGGCGGCGTACATTTTTATTTACGTCCTGATAAAGGATATGCACCCCTGTCGCATCACCGTTTTTATAAATAAAATGAAAACCCATGCTACTGGTGATTACAGGTGCCATAAAGGTCCCATGAGACCCCAGAGCATTAAAAACACTTTTCCAGAAATTAAGAACATTTTTCGTGCCCTCTCCATCAAGAATGGCTCTAATCCTAGGATATTCTTGAGGATAGGCCGTCTTTAGAAGTGCTGCTTCTGTTGGAATTAGTGGATGCGACTGGTATTCACCATTTTTCATCCGTGATAAATAGTCGTGTTCCTTTAACCATCTAAACATTTGGAGACCTTTTCCGGGAAATTTTATTTTCAATAAGTCAGGAGTGACTGTCACCTGCGCCGTACTGCAGCCGACGGTGACCTCCACTATATTAGAGTTGACCAACCCTTTGAAATCCTTTTCCATTTCCCGTTTATTGGCCTCATTGGCCATTAAAGCACCGTTTATGCCTTGACCTGGAAACATTCCTACGGAAATTGAATGGGCCATGGGAACAAAGGCACTGATTCGAACACGTTTTTCCCTCAGATCAGCAGTGATCGCATCTATGTCCCTTCGCCCGTCCCATTCATAGACTAAAACGCTTTGCTCATGCTTGAACGCATCATGTATAAAACCAACAGCCCCATACACCGAACCAATTGGATCCACTCTTGGTACAAGCACCAGGATAGCACCATGACCATTGGCCTTTGGATGCTCCCGCTCGTTGATGATGGCCCTTAAAGTCTCTCCATCATAACGATAAGGGATCCTAATATCCAGACGCCGGCAACGTTCCAATAAACGCCATATCTCCCGGTCGCCTTCATTCAGCTTGCCAGTTCTTTGCAAACGACGATAGATTTCAAACAAACTATCATAAAATGAAAGGCCCTGTTTAGAATAATGATTGACATAAAAATGAACCAGCTTTTCCAATGGAAATGCTATGTCGGACTTGTCTTGAAAATATTTACTGATCAAGCATACTAGGTATTGAGGGTCTCCCAAAGATGCAAGCATTTGCCAAATGTTCATCTTTTCTTCCGGGGTCAGTTTATCGTCAAAAATTTCTAAAGCTTTCTTTAATATCTGGAGAGAAGATGTTCTACTTCGAAGAAATCCTGCCATCTGGTCATCGTCATCATAATTTAAAAATATTGAATCACTGGCTTGCTTAACTAGACCTGATTTGTAAGTGCCGATGACTTTTACATAAAATCCAACATCTGCAAGAAGGAAGATAGTTGATTGCACTTCCTTATCCTCGCGGGGA
>CAYZLU010000111.1:0-7570 GCA_964479285.1 uncultured Planctomycetales bacterium
CGGACAATTGTTATACAGGCATATTCCCGTATGGGTTTATTTTTTGTTTTTGGGTGCAGGCGTGTGTACGGCGTTTGAGTGCGGTGGGACGTAAGAAATTCTATCTGATATTTTGGGGACTCTGTCTTTATAATCTGTGGACCACCCATTTGACCCTGGCTTATCCCAATGTGTTTAATTTTTCCCGCAATCCAGCCGTGGACCCTTTGGTGGCCCCTCGATTATCCGAAGGCCATTTGAGGTATTTTAATTTTTTGTTTATCCAGTATCCAGATGCGTTTAAAATAGCGCAGAACAATCTGGGGGACACCTTTGAAGACTGGCGCACTGAGGATGATTTTAAGACTGACGATCAGTTGAAGGAATATTTTAGGAGTGAGTTTAATTTTCCCGAAGACGCCTCCCTGATTGACAGCTTGACAAAACCGGATGAACCTGTGGCCTTGATCAGCAGCTTTGAGATCCAGATGCTTATTCAGGCCAACCGCAGGCCGTTTTTTTATATTTTCCCATTGGTCAATTCCCGTCCCATGCGCATGCGGCTGTTTGAAGTGACCCATATGTGGACGTTCACAGCGTTGAACAACACTATCAAGCAATTGGAAGAAAAGAAACCCGCGTATGTGTTTATGGAACGCGTTTATTTGACAAGGGAAATACCGCGGTCGTTTCTTTATGACATGCCCGCGGTATGCATGCTGGACAATTATGTCCGCCAGCATTATGTGCCATACGCGTACGGGAAATATTTAGTGGCCATGAAATTAAGGGAGAATTGAAGTGCCTGATGTGAAATCAAAGAACATTGTGGCCTATTCAGCGCTGGTCCTTGCCTTGTCGGTACAGGTTGTGATCATCCTTGCCGTTATTTTCAGTTTTATCCCCATCAAGCTCAATAGTTTTGCCCAGACTTTATTGCCCTTATATTGGGACCAGATACGCCCCCACCGCCAGATCCAGTTTTATGCGGTGTTCATTCTTTTTGGGATTTCAGCCCAAGCTTGGGGAATGGTTTTTTTAAAAAAACAGTTACAGGACAATGGTTTCGCAAAGGTGTTATGGCCGTTTGTCGCGATGCAATGGGTATGGGTGTTGATAGAAGCAACCGCGGCTTTCAAAATCTTCGCTTTCGGTGCCCCTCAGTGGGCCAAATGGTTTTTATATTTATCCTTGATCGCCTGCCTTTTGAACACCATTTTCTGGCCGGAATTCAAAAGGGGTGTGGCACTTGTATTTCATTGGCTCTCAAAGCCCGGTGCAGTGAAATTGACCAGTCGATGGATGGACCTCCTGTTACTGGTCAGTATCATTATTTTATTGTGGCCGGCAGACATGAATAGATTATTGGCGCATGTTTTTGTCTGGGATTACTTTGATAATTTAGATGCTTTTGCCATGTTCCCTGGCTGGTCGTATCTGCATGGATTGTCCATTGATCGTGACGTCAACAGCAATTACAGTGTCGTGGTCCCGGCGTTCTTAAGCACGATGGCGAGGTTTTTCGGCGGCTTTAACTATGAAAATGTCATGCGTTTGATCGTTATATGCACCTTATCATATTATGTAGCCGTCTGGGCTTTTTTGCGTTTTTGGCTTAGGAGTAGCCTGCTGGCAGCTTTTGGATTGTTGCTCGCGGTAAAATTGCAAATGTTTCATTGGGGGATTCTTCCGGTCCTCTGGCGTTATCCCAGTGCGACCCCAGTGCGCTACATTTTCGATTTATTGCCGGTTTTCTTTGTTTTTAAACATGCCAATTCCGGCAGGGAAAAGTATTTATGGCTGGCCGCTGTGACCAGTGGATTGATGATGGCCTATACAATGGAGGTAGGGATTTATTTGACGGTGGGTTTATATGCGTATGTCTTTATGCTTTTGACATTGCCATCAATCAGGACAAAATTTTTTCATTGGCCTAGGGATGTCCGTAAGGCCATCGGTTTGGTTTTATTGCCTTTGGTGGCTGGATTTGTTTTGTTATGGATGGTGGAAGGCCGCGGGGTATGGGCAGGTGAATTCTGGAACAATTTTACCGAATTCGGGCGGCTATTTCTCGATGGATTTGGCTCTTTGCCGGTTTGGGATGGCCTGAAAGACAAGCAGTTTTTTTCATTTTGCATGGGTTTCATCATCCCTGCGGTGTATGTGTTGACCATGATGATCGTCGGTGCATTTTTGTACTTGCGTCAAACAGAGACGCCCCAGACCTTTATTGTCTATATTTGTGTTTATGGGCTTGGCATGTACCATTATTTTGTTTACCGCTCTGCGGTGACCAGTTATTACGTGGTGAGCATGCCTTTTGTTTTTGTGTTGTGTTTCTGGCTTCAGCAGATTTTAAAACCATTGACACTGCAGTTGCGGCGGACCATTTTATCTGTATTGGTACTTTTGACCTTTGGGGCCCTGGTGACGGGATATTTATTTACCGTTTATCCTAATGCCCTTAATTTGGCAAGGATTGACTGGACACAGGAAGAGGCTTTTTATAAAAAAGAATTTAATTTTGCACCGGACGCGGCCTTGATTGACCGCTTGACAGGAACAGATGATCGAGTGGCCTTGGTCAGCAGTTTTGAGGCAAAAATACTGATGGACGCTGACCGTAAACCATTTTTTTATTTTTTCCCCATGGTTTGGTCCGAGCCAATGGAAAGTCTGAGTTTTCAGGGGACAGAAATACTCACCTTTGACCGCATGAAAAAAACACTGGGGAGTCTCGAAAATGAAAAGCCCGTTTATGTCTTTATAGAAAAGAAATTGTTCCTGGGCCAATTACCCGCTGCATATTACCAGCATTATCAGGCATTGACGATTTTGATCCGCTACTTGGCCCAGCGGTATGCCCCGTATGACCAGGGGCAATACCTGCTGGCGTTGAAACGTAAATGACTTTAGTAATAAATGTCATTCCCGAATGTTTTAATCGGGGATCCAGGGTTTACGCAATTTCTGGATTCCCGATTAAAACATTCGGGAATGACGTGGAATTTTTTATGAACCCCATTGTCCTTTTTTCTTTGATTATTTTTTGTGCCACCGTCCAAGTGTGGCTGGTACTGATTGCCTTGTCGGCTTTGATACCGTTGTCCAACGCCTTAAGCGCAGTTGTCTGGCCTGAATGGCAGTACATGGTACGTCCCGAAAGGGACGCATTGTTATACCATTGTTTTGTGGCGCTGGCCTTGACAGCCCAGGCCATCGGAATTTGGTCGGTGCGGCATAAATTAAACCAACCATCTTTTTTGAAGGCGATCGTCCCTTTTTTAACAGCAGAGCTGGTGTGGACGGCCTTGATGCTCAATGCCAGCTTTAAAATGGTCGTTTATCAGGACCGTCCTGGGCTTGCGAGGGACGCATTTATATTCTTATCAGCAGGGGCGCTCATCAGCAAGTTATATTGGCCGGAGCTCAAGGGTAGGGTCGGGCGTTTTTATCAGGAGATATTGTCATGGCCTTTTGGTTTTAAGGCAGACCTGCTGGCGTGTGCAGGTTTGATCGTGCTGTTGTACGTCCCCGACACTAAAGCAGTCCTGGCACGGATGTTTTTCGGTGATCAACTGCATCACTTTGACAGTTTTATGGCGCCTGCCTGGGCCTTTAGCAAAGGCGCTGTCCTTAATGTGGACATCATGACCGAGTATGGGGTGGGAACCCCGGTGATGATGGCCTGGTTTGCCCGGCTCATAGGCTTTAGTTATTCACATATTTTATGGTTTTGGATGGGGGGGACAGTCCTGTATTTTATTTTATGTTTTGTGTTCCTGCGCCGCTGGCTTGGGTCTTTTGCTTTGGCCTTGATGGGGACCTTGCTGGCCATTAAGTTTCAGATGTTCCATTCCGGGGTCACGCCATTCATATTTACCTTTCCCAGTGCCACGGTGATGCGTTATTTTTGGGACATTATTTTCTTTTTATTGCTACTGGCCCATCTGCGCACGCTGCGGGGACGTTATCTATTTGGGGCAGCCATGTGCTGCGGGGCGCAGGTCTTTTGTATGACGACCTGCGGTTATTGCCTGACGCTAGCTTTAGTGGCATATCTGGCAGCTTTTTTGGTTTTGGAAAATTTAAGGCCATTGGTGTGTAAAAACATAGGGCAGGGAATCGGGTTTTGCTCTTATTTTGCTGTCGTTCCCCTGACAACAGGGATTCTCTTGCAAATGACCCAGGGTGGCCATTTATGGACGGGTGAGTTTTGGAACAATATGCAGGAATTTAATAATTATTTTTTGTCCGGTTTCGGTTTGATGCCCATGTATGAGACCATCCAGAATAAGGAGACCCTGGCTGGATTGATGGGTTTTTTTATCCCGGTCTTTTATATGGGAACATTTTTGGTGACCGCTGGGTTGTTGTATTGGGGGAAAGCGCATCGTGATGACCTGATGGCCGCCATCCTTTCTTTGTATGGCATGGCCATGTACCACTATTATCTTGGCCGCTCGGCACCGACCAGCTATTACGTGGTTTGCATTCCCTATGTTTTTATTTTATGTTTTTGGGTACAGCGATGGCTTGGGATTTTTAAAAAGGAAAGGCGGAGCCTTCTGCTTTTGACCCTGGCCGCTGTCATCGTTTATTCTTTGATGACCAACCACACCTATCTGTCGTATCCCAATCTTTTAAACGTCTCGCGCAATCCGATCGTCGATCCCTTATTGGTCCAGCCTTTGCCTGACGGGCGTTCATATTTCAACCAAAGCGTCAGCAAGGTGACTGAAGACCAAAAATTGCCGGAAAATTCTTTGGGGGAAAGGGATGAAGGGATCAAACACGAGAAGGATTTTAAGACAGATAGTGAGCTTAAGAAATATTTTGACCAGGAATTTGATTTTAGCCGAGATGCCGCTATGATTGCGGCACTGACCAGGCCTTCAGAGGCAGTGCCGCTATTAAGCGGTTTTGAAATAAAAATGCTGATGCAGGCTGACCGCAGGCCGTTCTTTTATTATTCCCCGATCCTGATCGCCAGGCCCATGCGCATGCGCACCTTCCCCAACAGCACCATGTACACCCTGGCCCACCTTAAGCGGACAATGCGGCAGCTAAAATCAACCCAACCCGAGTATATCTTTATGGAGAAGATTTATTTAAGGGCTCCGGGGACCAAGAATTTTCAAGATGCCTATTTGGCAGAAGTGCTTAATTACGTTTTTGAGAATTATGCGCCAGATCAACAAGGCCGGTATTTAGTCGCCATGAAACGCAAAGATTAATCTCTCCCTATCTATACTGATAACGTCCAAGTGTCCCTAATTTGCCATTAATATAAATACGTGCCATACTTCCACTATGCGCAGGGTTACGTCTTTTCTTGTTCTGCTGATATTTTTTTCCTATACGATAGGCCCTTTACCACAAGCAGAAGCGGACCAATTCCGTTTGCCTGCCCCCGGGGTCATGGTCCATTTAAGCCCTCCGTTTGATCCGCCCATACTTAAAGGAATTAAGGTCTATCCTGATAATCCTTTCCGATTTGATTTTATTTTGGATAAAGGCGATGGACTGCTGCCCCAGAGGCAAAACCCTGACGCATTAAAACAAGAATCCACCAAACTCATCAAATACTTCCTGGCTTCTTTGACCATCCCCGAAAAAGACCGTATCATCCCGCAAAGTTTTGGCCTGACCGAAATGGGCCGCGACTTGTTGGCTGAAGATTATATGCTTAAACAAATTACAGCCAGCTTAATTTATCCTGAAGATATGACCGGCAAGAAATTCTGGAAACGTATTTATGAAGAAGCAGCAAAGAAATTTGGCACGACGAACATTCCGGTCGACACTTTTAACAAGGTATGGATAGTACCTGAAAAAGCCGTGGTGTATGAAAATGTAAAAAAAGGCACAGCCTATGTGGTGGAAGCCAGGTTAAAAATCATGCTCGAAGAAGATTATTTAGCATTAAGCATGAATACGCCGGCCAGGGGACATGTTCTAAACAACCCGATGCATAACGTCGCTTCTCAAGTCATCCGCGCAACGCTGGCTTCAGAAAAATTATCCCAGGAAAGCCAGAGTTCCCTGCTTGCTAAAAACATTCTGCAGGAAATCGTCATCCCTGAATTGAGCAGAGAAGTCAATGAAGACAGAAATTTCGCTCAACTTCGCCAGGTTTATAATTCGTTGGTCCTCGCGACGTGGTATAAGAAAAAAATCAAGGACAGCATATTATCGCAGGTATATTCGGACAGTAATAAAGTAGCAGGGGTGGGTTATTACCAAAGTATGGGCCCATTGCCAAGCAATAAAGTATTGGCGACCCAGAGGGACGCACCTAACGACGTGGAAATCATCTACCACCATTATCTCCAAGCCTTTAAGAAAGGCGTTTATAACTACATCAAAGAAGATGTAGATCCCGCATCTCAGGAAACTGTGCCTAGGAAATATTTTTCAGGAGGAGTTGATTGGGCGATGTTTGGTGATGAAGCAGATAAGACGTTGCACCTTATTGGGGACGAAATAATGGTGCCTTCTCCAACAAAGAGTGCTTTTGTTATAAAAGTGGATATGGCTATGTATAAAAGCAAAGGTCTTGGATTTATGATGACAAAAGAAAAATTAAAGGAACAGCTGGTCTTTTTTACGCACCAATTTACCCCTAAGCGGATAACTGCCAGTAGAAACATATGGGATATGATTAATTCCGGGTCAGTCCGTGATATCAGTGATATCGGGCAGGGACTCCTTGAAAGCTTGAGAGACTCTTCACAAGAAGCATTGAATAAAGCTCGGCATGAGGATATCCCAAGACCACCAGAGTACAGGCGTTTTGACGAGAATTTAGCCAGAAGAAATGCAAGATTCGCTACTTTATTTACCTTAAAGGGTGCTTTTGCGGAGAGCCCCAAAATAATGATTGATCAAAATTTTGTTGATACAATAAAGGTCGAAAAAGAATCATGGCTCCGCATGCGTTCGAAAATATCAGATAAAGGGGATATTTTTAGAATAACTAAAGAAGAAAGGGAATTTTTAAAGAGTAAAGGTCTTGGGAAAGAATTATCAGAGTTTCCTGAGGAGTTAAAACAGATGCCGGTCCTTTCGATCCTGAGATTAAGCAGGATAGCTGTAAAAGAGGGATTCATTGAAGACCTTGACTGGATATCAGATGCCTCCATCATGCTCTGCCAGTTGGAGAAAGGTGACGAGGTGCTTCATCATATTTTGTTGTATGAAGAGGGGGACCAATTATATGGCGTGCATCCGTATAGAGGGATGAGTGTTAAAGATAAAGGTATGATGGCGGAGCATTTGCAACAAGAACTAATCAAAATATTAACAGACGTGAATTTTCAATCAACAGTCCCCTTTGAAAAATATGAGGATTCGTTTGGGGTAGATCAATTTTCCCAAGAAGCCATTGGGTATGATGATACTGTGAGGCAGTTGGCGTATGTTATATTTACGAATCTTGAGTCGGGTAAACCTTTGTTGGTGGAAAGGTTTGAGGAAATTATCTCTGAATTAAAGGAAATGGACCACCCCTTTGCTTCTGTTTTGCCGACTTTTGATGATTGGCTGGCCTTTTCAGTAATGGGGAACACAGATAACTATCTTGATCAAG
>CAYZLU010000112.1:0-7544 GCA_964479285.1 uncultured Planctomycetales bacterium
TAAAGCTTTTAAGGAATCCTGAAAATAACTAAAGGAACAAATGGCCTGCCATCTTGCAGGGACCCAAGCTATTGGATTTAACCGTAGACCTTCCGATCTGCTCCCCATATCGGAAATCGTCCGGTCATATACCTCCTTAAACTGTTCATGCCCTCCTAACCATTGCAACTGGGAGCTGTCAAAGGTCCAAGGGTCGACCCCCAGTAATACAGTGTCCGGTATCAGGTTTTTTTGCCTGAAAAATCCGTACGCCAGGATCAAATCATCAAGCTGTGCTGTCGGGAACCAGGCATTAAAAAATGTATGGTTGGGCCAGAAATCAGAAGTAATCAACATGACACGGCTTGATCCGATGGCGATGACTTGTTTCTTCGCTGTTAAAGAATTTACATACTGGCTTATAAGCAAACGTTCATCATAATCGAACTTCGAAGTAGCGGTGATGGAATGCCCTTCAGACATTAAACGTGCGACCTGTGTCTCAAATCCCTTTTTAGAATATATCTGGGCGGGATCAACAAAATAATTGGTCACTCCCACCATGACCAAAATCGGTAAAAAGACCGCTAACTTCATCCACCAACACAATTTTTGCATCATAAATACTGTTGCATCCTCAAAATTGAAAATAAATGAATTTTGATTTACCAAACGTGCCCATCAGGACAATCCCCATCAGTAAAGCATAATAGACTACAAACCTCGCCACCACTGGATATCCCGCCAAAATCTTTAAAAAAGACTTTCCAGTCGCTTGTAAGAAATCAAAAAACAATATAAGCCCTCCAAGTGTAACGGACAAAAGAATCGAAACTTTGTTCATGCCAAACATGCGTTCTGTCGCATTGGTAATAGATAGGCCCTTAATCAATTCATGCCCTCCACGCATATCAAAGATATGCGAAGTGATATACCAGGCATCTGCTAAAGAATTCGCCCTGAAATAAATCCATGCGAAACAAACAAAAGAAAAAGTCATCAAGATTTTTATCATGGCATACAAGGATGGAAGCCTGTCCAGATGGATAAACGACACCCATCTAGCCCGCCATTCCTTAGTCATTATAGAAAAAACGTAATAGCTGCCATGAAGGGCACCCCAAATAAGATATGTCCAGTTTGCCCCATGCCATAGTCCGCTCAATAAAAAAACGATAAGCAAATTCATGTACCATCTCCACACGCTGACCCGGTTTCCTCCTAAAGAAAAATAAACATAGTCCCTAAACCAAGATGTCAGGGACATGTGCCATCTTTTCCAAAAGTCCCGGATCGATTCTGCACAATAAGGGGCATTAAAATTCTGCCTGAGCTTGATGCCCATGATACGGGCAGACCCTATCGCAATATCCGTATAACCGGAAAAATCACAATAAATTTGAAAAGCAAAGAATACCGTCGCTAAAATCAACGGTATTCCCGTAAATTCATGCGGATTGTTGTAGACCCTGTTGACCAGGAGGGCCAGGCGGTCTGCGATCACAATCTTTTTAAAGAAGCCCCACGCCATCAATTTAAGTCCAAAGGCGATCCTCTGGGGGACAAACCGATGCTTCTTGTAAAATTGGGGTATTAAATGCCCTGCCCGTTCAATGGGACCAGCGACCAATTGCGGGAAAAAAACAACATATAAGGCAAAAGTGCTGAAATTCTTCTCTGGTTTTTGCTGACCGCGGTAAACATCAATGGTATAGGCCATTGTTTGAAAAGTGTGAAAAGAAATGCCCATGGGCAACAGGATGTCTAAGTAGGGCACGGGGTATGGTTTACCGAAAAAGATAAAAGCACAGCGGGCTGATTCATTAAAAAAAGATAGATATTTAAATGTGCACAGGAGGCCCAGATTAGCAACGATGCTTAAAATGGCATATTTACGCCGCTGAGATTTATAAGTACAAGAGCCCATGCGTAGGGCCGCCCAATAATCAACGACCGTAATCGATAAAAGTACAGCGGAGTATTCGACACGCCAGCACATATAAAAGTAGTAACTGGCCGCCAAAAGAAACCATCGCCTGTATTTTTCCGGTAAAATAAAGAAAATTCCGACGACAATAGGAAAAAAGACGACAAACTCAAAAGAATTAAAAAGCATAAATTTATTCAGCCAACTTAATAGCAGGTTCCCATTGGACTATTAATGCCTTAATTCGCGCCGGACGCTAAATAAGGGCCGTTGTTTAATTTCAACATACAAACGCCCGATATATTCACCAATTATGCCAAGGCTTAACAATTGTATCCCGCTGAATATAAACATTGGCAATACGGTTGATGTCCACCCCGGTAATGTCTGTCCGGCAATTTTAGCATAAAGAATGTAGAATACCCCCCCCAGCGCCAACAAACAACACAAAATCCCGACAATTGAGACCATGCGCAAGGGCATAAAGGTAAAAGAAAATATCCCATCCAAAGAAAAAGACAACATCTTGCCGAGATTGAATTTAGTGGTGCCTTGGAGCCTCGGCTGGCGTTTGTAAAAAACAGTCGCATAATGATTGTCCAAAGACAACACCATGGCTCGGATAAAACGGTTCCGTTCTGTCAAGGCGTTGAATTCATCCACCAATGCTTTGGCCATTAAACGAAAATCTCCGTGGTTATAGACAATTTCTACCCCTAAAATTTTGATAAAATGATAAAAGGATTCGGCGGTGCATCTCTTAAAGAAAGTGTCCGTTTGCCTATCTTCGCGCACACCCAGGACAAGATCATACCCTTGCTCATAACAAGTTATCATCTCCTCAATTTTCTCGGGAGGGTCTTGTAAGTCCGCGTCAATGGTCACGGCCGCGTCCCCTTTCGCAGAGGCCAAACCAGCGCAGAGGGCCCCTTGCAAACCAAAATTCCGTCGCAACACAAGTATCCTGGTATGATTGTCCTGGGAAAAAATGCTTTCTAAAATCCCTTGCGTCTTGTCCTTGGAACCATCATTAACATATAAAATTTCATAGTCTTTGCATTTGGCATTTTTAAGTACTGCCTGCATGATAGACGTCAACCGCTCATGGGTGTCTTTGATGACTTCTTCTTCATTATAGCAAGGAACAATGATGGATATGGTGTCAAGTTTACGCATTTTCTTTTACATGTCTCCGTTCAGGTTTAAAATTAATTTTTCAGCATTCTTAACAGCAACTATAAAATCGTTCCTCAAACTGTCAAATGAAAATTGAGAAAATCCATCGCCCTGCCATCCCAAGGATCAAATCCATTCTTCAGCAACCGCCCAAGGCCATTTAATAATACACCGTGATCGAATTCTACCAATCCACATTGCCTTAAACCAGGAACTACGGGGGTGGATGGAATCCGGAGTTTCAAATACGACCAGAGATCATATGCAGGATACCTTTCGACTCCCAATGTCTTTTTGCATAGCCAATCACGAAAACCATATTGATCATCATAAAAATATAAAATCCTTCCCCGGGGATGGGAATAAATATATTTTCCAAGATCAACAACATCTGCCGCATTTGTTGTTGAAAGGACTGGGTGGGCCATTGGCAATAACTGTTCGCCGTCAAAATAATGAAATACAGCGCCCGCGCCAAAGGTCAATAAAATATCCTCTTGGGTCATGTGCGTTTTAAGCCACTCCACAGCCACCTTCACATTACTGTGTTCAAAAGAATTGGCCCAGGAAACCAATATGTTAATGGCCACATAAACGCTCAACAACCTTATCAGGAGTGATCTTTGGATGATAAAATCTTCTATGATGCCGCCCAGGCCGATAATAATCATCAGAGTCGGAAGATAGACAAACTTAGAAAAGAAAACATGGCAATGGGAATTATATAAAATACAAACAATGCCGGTCAAAAACCCGTTAATAAACATCCACCGGTCAAAAGTCATCGGTGCTTTTGATCTAAACGCCCAATCCAATACCAGAAGACCCACATTCACAGCAAGGATAAACCTGAGCCATCCAATGCAGTTATCCCAATAACTTGAAAAGAAACCTTTAAAAATCTGAATAGTCGCTACAGTAATCCATGATATGTTTGTTAAGTTTTGGGTCACCGTAGGTGCGATTAAAATTATTCCCAATAAAAACCACCATGATTTTCGTTTGACCCAACCTATAAGCGGCCTACACTTTTTAGAGAAAGCTGCCACGCTTGTGATAATGGCCACGCCCAGGGCAGGGACCCCCTGGATCTGCCATTGATCTATCACTGAAATACCGACCAAGACCAATGCCAATACCCATAGGAACATTGCTTTCTTTATATTTTTTTGCCTAAAATGCACCAAGCCTTCCCAATATAAAATAAAAGTTATGGTCATGACTGTACCCAACGGCACGTAGGTACGGGTGTAATAAGATTGATCCAGTATGATGGAAGAACCAAAAAATATAATGGTCCAGATCAGCAGGCGTTGCGGTGTTAATACGCCTCGTCGACGATAATAAAGCACCATGATTAAGAAAGTTAGGATCGTAAAAAGAAAGGGCATGAGTAGCCGGCACCCAAGGACCGAGTTTCCAAAAATTTTAAAGCCTAAAGCACATAAGTAGCAGAATGTTAACCCGCGGCTTGTCTTTAAATCATACTTAATCAAGTGCCCTGCGTCACAATCCCAGGCATAATGGATGGAACCTGTCTTGGCCATGCCATAGCCCCAGTCCCAATGTTGCTGTTCATCCCCGCAAGGCCCGAATGATGATGCCCGCCAAAACCATGTCCCTGTAAAAATAATTATGATCAATATAACGAGCAATGAAGATCTACGCATATTCCCTCGCCCATTCAATTTTTCTCTAGAACAAATTCAATAACGTTTTTCCCGATGACTCCCGTATGGATCATAAGGGTACTCGATCACCCCCTAAAATAGAGATCTAAATTCATGATGAGCTCCGTTTGAGGGCAACCGCGAGGACTCTTATCCCAAATGGCAATTGAAGGCCAGACAAACGCTTTGATTCGAATTCCAGCGCCCATTGAACCAGGGGATTGCCTGACGTACGGCCTGCCTGCTCGCGTACCACTGATTTCTTTTTTCTACCCGCGAAGCTCTTGCTTAGTAACTTGACTGCAGCAAATGCTGGAAATAGGACAAAACCCAGGTATGATTTCCGGCATACCTTGAAACCCGCGGCAATCAATTTCCCGTGTAACTCCCCTGCTGAATACCGCCTGAAATGGCAAAGTTCCTCATCATAAGCATCATAAAGGCTTGGAAAAGCAGGTACCTCTATGACCAGAGACCCTCCTGGCTTCAATAAATTAAACGCTTTTCGAAGGGCCTCAAGATCATCTTCAATATGTTCGAGTACATTTAACATGACCAAGACATCGACACTTTGGTCCGGTAAGGGGCAGCGAAGCAAATCGAAACGGATCAAAGGAATTCCTGGTAAATTTTTTGCAAGCCGATAAAGAGGCTCCTTGACAACATCTGCCCCTATAATGACCGCCTCTGGAAAAGTTTTTACCAAGTCCTCGATTAAAAAACCAGAAGAACAGCCAATGTCCATAACAACAGCTTTTTCGCCTGGTATATATTTTTTCACCTGTGCTAACGCGTCCCTTCTCGATGCAAAATCAATAGGATGGCCGTCCCCCAAGGTTTCCTCATGGAGCAGGGTCAAGTCATCCGACCAGCCGGCAAAATTCTCGCTATATTCAAGCACTGGGGAAATCTTATCTCCAAACACAAAATTCCGGCCGTCCCACTTAGGAGAAGCTGAAGATCCCGTCGTTGGAGGCAATTCAAATGGAAGCATCACTTTTTATTTCCGAAATTGACCTGCCGGTCCACAATATACATAGGCCGGTGTTTCACTTCATCATAGATCCGTCCAACGTATTCACCAATCAGCCCCAGGCCGAGCAATTGAACACCGGCAAAAAAACTCACTACCAATACGGTCGTGGAAAGGCCGGAAGATATATTAATACCAACCAGTTTCAGCAGCACATACCATGCACCCAGCAAAAAACTCATTCCTGCCAGCACGAATCCGGCGATCGACATCATGAACAAAGGTTTGGAACTGAAACCAATCAAACCATTGAGGCCGATTTTGAAAGATCCCGTCAGGCGGTTGTAATTACCCTTGCCCGCGTATCGTTCATCGCGGTCATACTCAATAAATGTTTGTTTAAAACCAACGTAGGCCACCAGGCCGCGCAAAAAACCGTGGCTCTCATTTAAACGCCGCAACTCTTCGATGACCCGCCGTGTCATGATACGAAAGTCCCCTGTATTGCGCGGGATCTGAACATCACTCAATCGGTTGATCAAGGCGTATGCAACATGCGAAATCAAGCGTTTCGTGAGCGTCTCTCCCTTGCGGAACCGCCGCTTAGCGTAAACCACCTCATATCCTTCTATTAACCTGGCGTATAATTGCTCGATGAGTTCTGGCTGGTCTTGAAGGTCAACATCAATAGCCACACAAGTCTCACCTGCACAAGAAAAAATACCAGCCATGGTGGCAGCTGGCTGGCCAAAACGGCGGGAAAACACCATCAACTTGATCTTCGGGTTGCGGTTGATCTCTTCAAGGATGATTTCTTCCGTCCTATCTGGAGAGGGATCAAGCGCAAAGATGATTTCGTAGCTCTTGCCCATATGGTCAAAGACTTTTTCCATGCGGGCCAAAAACGGCCGGATATTTAATTCTTCTTTGTAAACCGGGACAATAACAGAAATATTAATCATGTCCCCTCCCATTCTGTCCAAAGATGAACCTTTCTGTATCCGCCAATCCACTCATCGAGCCAATTTCATAAAACCTTTCCGGGACTTCATAGGCGGACATCTGTTTTTTTGAAATCATCCCTTGATAAAGTTCTGCTAAATCAAAAACATCCTTCGATACCATTGCGCTGAATGATGATTTTTTCAATATCCCCATCCCATAGTCAATATAATCCATGTCTTCTGTTTTGTTTTTTTTATCATACCTGACGATTTGACGGCCTTTAAAAACAATGTTACTTTTATCCCAGGCATTGCAGTTCTTAAACACCGTCATTAATCCCAAGCTCTGCTGGGTACGGAAATACTCATAAACGTCTTTGAAATTAACCGTCAGGTAGGTGTCTCCATAGGTCACAAAAAATTCTTCTTCTAAGAGCGGCAAGGCCTTCTTGACAGCGCCGCCGGTTCCCAACAGTTTTTCTCCGTCATCGGAAAATATTACGGATAGATCATATTGACTGCCATCTCCCACAAAATCTTCTATTTGCCGGCTTAGAAATCCTGTGCATATCACAACCTTTTTAATGCCATTCTTCCGTAATAAATGAAGCTGATGGGCAATAAAGGGCTTTCCAGCGACCAAAATCAAAGATTTAGGTACAGTTTCCGTGATAGGCCGCAACCTTGTCGCTACACCACCGGCAATAATCACCACCGAAGGCATCATGACTTAGGGCTCACTTCCTTGTTTCCATTACCCAATGATTATTTTGTAAATAATTTAAAGTCTTTATGATGGAATCTTTGATCGTAAATTTGGGTTTCCATCCGGCATTATTGACCTTTCCCGTATCAAGGAATACAAAAGGATTGTC
>CAYZLU010000113.1:0-7541 GCA_964479285.1 uncultured Planctomycetales bacterium
TATTTTTATGCCAGCAGAACAACCGTAACGACGTGATGGCCCAGAAGATATCCCTGCTTGAGTTTGAACTTAAGGAAATGAAAAAGAAATGATCAAGTTCGTCTTTAAATCGGCCTATCGTGAATTCTTTTTTTTAGTGGTACTGCCTTTTATTGTCTGGGTGACGCTCTGGTGGGGTTTTATTTCCGGAAAACTGGCGCTGGGGAGTGATGCATTTTACTATTATTGGGACAGCCGGTTTTTTTTGGACAATATTAGCCATGGGGTTTATCCATTATGGAACCCTGACTATTCCGGCGGGGTGCCATGGAATTTCTTTTTAAGGAGAATGGGTGAAGTTAATCCATTCTACTGGGTCATCAACGTCCTTAAATTCTTGGGAGTATCTTCATTACAGGCCCATCTTGTCTTCCTTGTCTTTTATTATTTCTTGGGTCTTGTTGGTTATTGGCTTCTGGCAAAGCTTTTTTTGAAAGACCGTTTGACATCAACGGGTGCCTACCTACTTTTGCTTTTTGCTTGGGGAGGACAACTTTTTTGCTGTTTCAGTGCTTTATTGCTTGTTCCTTTGACATGGTTTTTTTATTTTCTTTTTGCTTTTGGTGCTGAAAAAAAGAAGCACCAGTTCCTGGGGGTATGTTTTGCGGCGTCTCTCATGGTCACTACGTATATCCCTTTTTTTACGTTGACGATCATTGCGGTCTTTTTGTTTTTTTTATTCCTGTTTTTTATGAAGGAATCGTTGGATTTTCTTAAGGCCGTCCTCCTTTTTTTTCGTGCCCATAAGTTTTTTGCGGTATTGTCTTTGGGGTTTTTCCTTCTGGCCTGCTTTCCCACTGTCAATTTTTATTTTGAGTCCCAAAGGGGTGGTTTTGTCATGCCTTCCCGTCATCTCGGTTCAACAGATAAGTCCGAGGTCGCGGTCGCGATCGCCAACAGCAGCGGCACGGGTGACATCAATGTCGCCCGCACGGTTTGGGACATCATCGCGTATGGATATTTTGACAGGGTGTTTTCGGATCAAAAGGACATGGGGGTAGGGGACTTTAATATCGCGTATCTCTTTTTTATTGTCCTTATACTGGCTGTCATCAATCCTTTTTCCCGGAGAACAGCGCTGTTGCTCGTTTCAGGTGTCTTTTTGACATTGACCACTATGACCAAGGGGAGATTGTATCCGTTTTTATTAGATCATGTGTTTTTCTTTCGCTTCATGCGGATGTTACAACTGTTTTTCTGGCTTGCCGTGCTCCCTATGGCGGTGTTGATGGTCATGGAGCAGTTGCGCGTTTTTCTCCGGGACCATCAGGGCCGCCGGGACCCCAGGGTGCTGGCATTTGTTATTACTGTCCATGTCCTTTTTTTTGTCGGACTTTTGACGCAAGAGGGTGTGGTTTGGAGTTCTTATCTCGCAGTGGGGTTATCGCTGGTGTTTTTTATCCTGGCTATTGTAGGTCGCTGTGACAAGCATCTTTTGGCTTTGATACTGTGGCTTGGTTTGATGGTCCAGCCCATTGAGATCGTGGGGCATATCTGCCAGAATTCTGTCGCATTTAACAGGTTTTATATCATTGACCGCTCGTCTTTTTATGAGAAGAATTTTTTATTACAAGACCGAACGTCTGTAAAATTGACACCAGATGAGGGTGTCAAGCGCGAGAATACGATCCATATTTCCTCAGCTGGGTATTATGAAAATCCCTGGCTCAACAATATCCTGCAGTCCATTTATGAAAGGAACGTTCAAAGGTTTGTTGTGAATCAATTGCTGTTTTTTGACAATACGGTGCCAGAAGATAAATTTTTGAATGAAGGGTTTTATATTAAACTTGCCAGGATGTGGGGGTCGCTTCAAAATTTGGTTTTTTTGCCCTTAAAGGGGTCAACTCCAGAAGATTTTCGATCGCTTGCCCCATCTATATTGAAAGCACAAGTGGTGTATAAGGGGAGTCCTGAGGTGAGGGTGTTGTCGTTTGATGTCAACACATTACGGCTTCAGACCTGTTTGGATCGCACCAGGTTTTTGTTATGGACCAACGGGTATCATCCGGGCTGGCATGTCTATATTGACGGTCTAGAGGGCAGGTTATTGCGGGCGGACTATGCGTTTAAAGGAGTGTGGGTCCCTGCAGGTGTTCATACGGTTGTATTCCGGTTTGGAATGCTACAGAGGTATGCGGTAGGGTATACATTATTATTTTTATTTGTGGTGATGATGGTTACTATTGTAGTGTTTGGTCTTAAGGAAGGGTTTCTGGTCCAGGAAGAGGTGGAAGATGGGTATTAAACAGGTGTTTGCCACTTTCCGTCGGTTACTTTTTAGGGAAGGAATCGTTTATATTATTGTTCTTGCCGTTGCCTTGATGTGTGTGGATGTGCCCGGCGTTCTTCAATCTGTCAAAATCCGAAAGCTTAATGACATGCTTACAGGTGTTAACATGTCGCAGTTGTTGTCCTATTCCAGGGGTGATATCCCGGCATCAGCGGTGGATTGGGAAAACATAACGGCATATTTCCGCACGATCATGAAGTATTTCCCTTCACAAGAAGATGCAGAAATGTTTTTGGGGTTTTGTGAATATTATGGCTTGGGTCAGGAAATAAATGCGTTTGAACATATCCGCCGTTCAGCCGATAATATGCCATATTTCTTCTGGAACGTATATGATTCGGGGATTTTGCTTTTTAAGTCAGGCGATATGGACCATGCGATACTTTATTTGCAGTTGGCCCTATTGGTGCCTGGCGATAAGGTTTTGTACGCCATGGGAAATTCCATTATTTATCGGCAATTTTTTGCGGAAACTTTTAACGCGGATTTGTAGCGTCGATTGAATCATGCCCGGGTAAATGCGGTACTTTTATTGGCAGCGGCATTTTTTGTGAAAGAGAACTATAACATGGCGGAATTATTTGTCATGAAAGGTGTGATGGCCCAGGGTATTGCCAACCGGGAGCCGTTTTATTTTTATGCGGGGGCCATTGAGATGGCCCGTGGAAATTCCCAAGAAGCGTTATCTTTTTTTGATCGGGCCATGAAGGAAAGATCTACCAACCCTTTGGTTTATCGTTATGCGGCAGACATTTTGAGAAAAAAAGGGCGCTTGAAAGAGGCGCAAAAAATATCCCAAATGGGACAGGTCTTGGAACGAGGGGCCACGGTAGATCAATTCCCTTACCCCAACTTCTTACGGTTAGAATTTTTTTAAGCCTTACGCGATGAGTTTAAACCCCATTACTGTCAGCGTTATTATCCCTGCTTATAATGCCTCGGCTACGATTGGTAAGGCGTTGGAGGCTTTGTCCAGGCAGAATTGTTTCCAGCCTTTTGAGGTGATCGTGGTGGATGACGGCTCCAACGATGGCACGGCCGACATTGTCTGTTCATTTGCATCGGTCAAATATGTCTGCCAGGACAATGCTGGGCCCGCGGCCGCGCGTAATCATGGTGCCAGGCTGGCGCGGGGGGAGTATTTGGCTTTTACTGATTCTGATTGTGTCCCGCAGGAGGACTGGATATCGCTGTTAATGGCGGGTTTTGGCCAGCTGCAGGTGGGGGTGGTGGCTGGAAGTTATGGGATTTCTAATCCGGAAAAGTGGCTGGCCCGATGTATTAATAAAGAAATCCTTTGGCGCCATACTCATTTAATGCCGGACCATCCCAATTCCTTTGGCAGCTATAATTTTTGTGTCAAAAAGAATATTTTTGAAGCGGTGGGAGGTTTTAATACATCTTACCGGTGGGCAAGCGGAGAGGACAATGATCTCAGTTATAAGATCATTCGTTCGGGCCAGCTGATTTATTTTCAGCGCAAAGCCTTGGTGGGTCATCATCATCCAACCCGGGTGGTCAAATATTTGCAGGAACAGTTCCGGCATGGTTTTTGGCGGGTGAAGATGTACAGGGACCATCCAGGCATGATGAGGGGGGATGGATATACTTTTTGGAAGGACATTGTTGAGATGCCCTTGGCGGCTGTTTTTTTGGTGGGAGCGGTTTTAAGTGCTTTTCATTACGTGAGATGGGTTGATCTTGGAAGGTTTTGGTTGTTGCCTTTCATAGCGTTCGAAATTATTTGCGCGTTGATCATGGTGCGTTGTTTTTTGGAAGGGATTTTGCTGGGATTTATTTTTTTGTTCCGTTCATTTGCGCGTATGTTAGGTTTATCGACGGGAATTACATGTTTATTGTTTTTAAAAAGCAAGAAAATTTTTCAATAATCCCTTGAAACACATATCTCCTATGTTAGTATGGTAACTATAAAAGAAAAAAAGTTTCAAGAAGTTGCGGTTCTTATATTTATGAATTAATTTTATCGACGGGAATGTTCCGCAGGTCGTTTATATGGCTAAAGAATCAGCAGAAGAAAAGTTGCTTAAGATGATGCAAAAATCAGCGCCTTCCGTCGCTGTTAAGCCATCGGCACCAGCTCCCGTTAAAAAGAAATTAAAATTCGCCTTCAGCATCAGCACCCTAAATGTTCTTTTATTTTTAGGGATTTTTGCTTGTATCATCGCATTAGGTTTTGAGATGCGTCACGGGTTTTCTTTGCTTAATCGAGCGGTTGTTTTTCCTCCAGAACTAAAAACGGATGCTTCATTATCTGATGTAACCTTGCCTTCCACCCCAAGCGCTGATTATTATTTGCAGAAAATCAATGAGCGCAATATTTTTAAACCATATGTCCCTAAGACTGCCAAAATAGCAGCTGCGCAAGGATTGTCACAGCAGATGTCCAAGTACAAATTAGTCGGCATTGCCTGGTTGGACTTACCGGAAACGGCTTCTGTCATGATGGAAGATAAAGAGAAAAATAAAATTTACTTTCTTAAGCAAGGTGAACAATTAGAAGGCGTCACTGTCAAGACCATCTATACGGATAGAGCGGTCTTCAGTCACGAAAATGAGGAGACGACAATCAAGCTATGAGCAAACACATTCCTAAACTCAAGTTTCTGATTATTTTTCTGGTTGGCCTTGCCGGCTCAATCGCTTATTTGACGTTTGCAAAAGCGCAGACGGATGATGAAGGCGCCCAAGCGATCAAGCCCATTATTATGACCGAGCCCAAGGACTCTTTGGAGGACCGTATGGCCCGTAAAATCACGCTCGATGTGCGCGACATGAACATCGTTGATGTGATTAAATTTCTGGCCCAAAAAGGTGAATTTAACGTCATTATTTCTCCGTCGGTGGAAGGTAAGAGTACGGTGCTTTTGCATGATGTGAACATCAAAGATGCCTTGGACATTGTTGTCATTTCGAGTAAGCTGGCGTACCACATTGATGATGATATTGTCCAGGTGATGTCTGCCAGCGAATATGAGGCGATGTATGGTAAACAGTTCAGTGACCAAACAGAGGTGGTAATAATTCACTTACAGTACGCCAAACCTAGTTATGTTCTCGCGGCGCTCGATAATATGCGCAGCAATCGCGGTAAGATCATTATTGATGAAGACACTGGTTCCGTTGTCTTGGTGGACACTCCCCAATCAATCGCGTTAATGAAGAAGGCCATTGAACAGATTGAGCGTCCCTTGGATACCATGGTTTTTGATTTGAAATACGCCAAAGCAGATGTGGTTGCAGAAAAATTACGCAACCGTATTGATGCTAAAGCTGTTGGCACCATCACTGCAGATGAACGTTCAAATGAAATTCTAGTGCGCGTATTCCCCGGCCGCAGGGATGAAGTAGAAAAAACCATTCGCAGTTTGGATGTGCCTACCAAGGAAGTTCTGATTGAAGCCAGGGTCTTGCAGGTTGTCTTAAACCCCACGTATGACCTTGGGGTGGACTTGACCGCTCCTATAAACAGTAATGGAAAATCGAAATTCAATCTGCAGAGCACTGCTTTAGGTGAAAACGTCGGTGCAGCTTCCCTCGGTAATTTGACAAGTAATTTCGGCAGGATTGCGGTTGGAAATTTCAACGGCAATGATTTCACAGCCGCGTTACGCGCTTTACAGCAAGTCAGTGATACTAAAATCCTTTCCAGTCCGCAGATCCTGGTGACTAATAATGAGGAAGCCAAGATACATATCGGAGACACCGTTCCTTATATAGTGTCTACGACCAATGGTACAGGGCAAAATGCCATCACATCTGATGATGTACGTTTCGTTGATGTCGGCTTGAAGTTGACAGTCGTACCGACTATTAATGATGACGGCATGGTGACCATGAAGCTGACCCCGGAAATTTCCGAGGTTGTCGCCAAGATCACATCAGCTTCAGGCAGTTCTATCCCCCAAGTGAATAAAACCGAAGTAGAGACATCTGTCATGGTCAAGGATGGTCAGACCATTGTGATGGCTGGGTTACGTAACCAGAATAAAGTACATACGAAAAAAGGTATTCCCGGATTGATGGACATTCCTTATCTTGGCGGTGCTTTCAGCCACGTTACCGATACGGTGACTAATTCGGAAATTGTCATTTTGATCACGCCTCATATTGTCAAAGGCAGCGATGATTTTGAAAAAACAGTCGGCACCATCAAGGGGGCCAAAACTTATGACGAAAGCATTAAACCGAGTGAGCCTGTTACACCACCGGCGGTCAGCGAATCCAAATAATTCCAAGGATGGAGATCAAACTTATGGGCAAATTATGCAAAGAATTTTTAAGTAAAAGATACAACTTTACGCTATCAAAACAATTGGGCATTTTCATTCTTGCTTTTGTCCTTTTGGAAAACATTTGGGCCGTGGCGCATGCCCAAGATGCTTCCCAGCCTCCTCCCCAACAGGCCTTGGGTAGCCCTGATGAATCGCAGGCTGAACGTGAGGAATTTGTCAAAGAGATCAGACGAGTGGAAAATCTCAATAAAAAATATACCCAAGAAATCCAAGATATCCGTGGAGTATTGGCAGATAAGGACGCTGATTACCAAAAGCGCATGCAAGATTTAGAAGATAAACTGGCATCTCAACAGGACGAAAAATCTAAAATGGAAGTTGCTAAAGAGCAGAGCCAGCAAACCACTCAAGAATTGGAAGCCAAGACCAATGAAATGCTCTCAAAAGGCGGGGACATGGACCCCCAGGACCAGAATTTTAGGCAAGAGCTGGCAAAGGCCCATTACAACATGGGTAATATTTATTTTGAACGTGGGGAGTACCAGAGGGCGGTGGTCGAATATTATCAAGCGGTGGATTTAGTGCCAAATGACCCGGATACCCATTACAATTTGGCCTTTGTCAGCGGTGAGTATTTGGGAGACCAGGAAACTGCCCTTAAACATTATCAGTGGTATATGTATTTAAAACCAGATGCGCCTGATGCTCCGGCTGTTAAAGAAAAAATTCTCATGGCTAAACTTAGTCTGCGCAGCAAAGTTGATTCTCCATTAGACAAAAACGACGGGAATTTTAATTTAACACGTTAGAATTATTTTTTATGACCGAAAAGTTCGGAAAAATCTTGATCGTAGCAGTGTTGGGAATTATTTTTAGTACGCCGAGTTATGCTAACAATTTGTCGGTTACGAATGTGACTTTAGGTACGCGTGACCCTAATGCCAAGACGGTGGTGG
>CAYZLU010000114.1:0-7418 GCA_964479285.1 uncultured Planctomycetales bacterium
TGACGCGCCGGCCCTGAAAGCGGCGGATGTGGGTATTTCCGTTAATAATGCCGTTGATATCGCTAAGTAATCGGCGGATATTATTCTTTTGCAGAAGAATTTAATGGTACTTCGCGATGGTGTTTTAGAGGGTAGGCGTGTCTTTGGCAATATTTTCAAATATATCAAAATGGGGGCGAGTTCGAATTTTGGTAATATGTTCAGTATGACAGGGGCGAGTTTCCTTTTGCCCTTCTTACCGATGTACCCGATACAGATTATCCTGAATAATTTCCTTTATGATGCATCCCAGGTCGCCATTCCTTCTGACGATGTGGATGAAGACTATCTTTTAAAATCAAGGTCCTGGAATGTTGAATATATTAAGAAATTTATGATGGTCTTCGGGCCTTTAAGTTCTGTTTTTGATTATTTAACCTTTGGCGTGCTCATTTTCGTATTTCATGCCAAGCAGGACATGTTTGCCACGTCCTGGTTTTTAGAATCCATGTGCACACAGACCCTGGTCATTCATATTATCCGTACCGGTAAAATACCGTTTATAGAAAGCTGGCCAAGCCCGTTTTTAATATTCACCTCCATTTATATTGTTTCGATAGCTTTGGTCCTTCCTTATACACCACTCGGGACTTATTTTAAATTTGTCATGCCGCCTGCTTCATTCTTCCTGTTCCTCATCATGATTGTGGGCCTTTATTTATGGTCTGTCCAGGCCGTGAAAGTATGGTTTATCAAAAAGTATGGTTATGAATAAATTAGGGACATCTCCCTGGTTTTGTTTGTTAATACTCTCAGTCCATCCCGCGACTCATTTTAATACTTTTTTAATGCCATAAAGCTTTCTTTTAATTAGCTAAAATTAGCGGTGATGTTAAACTTATTTTTGGTATTCCCCTCCCTTGATAGGAGGGGATGATTCGAGGAGACACTCTTATGGTAGACATTGTTTTTATCGGTTTGACAGTTTTTTTCGCAGTTTTGTCATGGGCTTTTATTGTTTTGTGTGGTGAGGTTTAGCAATATGTCACCCCCGAATGTTTTTATCGGGGGTCTAGAACATGGATTCCCGCTTTCGCGGGAATGACAACAAGAGGAGAATGTTATGTTAGCCATTTACTGGATCTGTGGGACCACTTCATTTGTACTGTTTGTTTACCTTTTAATAGCTTTGCTTAAACCGGAGATATTTTAATGGGCATTAATGATTATATTCAAACAGCTTTTTTTCTTTTAGTGCTGCTGTTGTTAGTCAAACCTTTAGGTTCCTACATGGCACGTATATATGAAGGAAGCCCTGCATGGATTAACGTGTGGCTTGCTCCTGTTGAAAAATGGATTTATCGTCTTTGCGGTGTGAAAGCAGAAGAAGGCATGCCCTGGAAAACCTATGCGGTGGCCCTGTTATTGTTCAATATTTTAGGCATTTTAGTGGTCTATGCCATTCAGCGTTTACAAGCGGCGCTGCCGTTGAACCCCATGGCCATGCCTGCTGTCTCCCCGGATTCGTCGTTTAATACGGCGGTGAGTTTCGCCTCCAACACCAATTGGCAAGGCTATGGCGGGGAAAGCACCATGAGCTATTTGACCCAGATGCTGGCCCTGACAGTCCAGAATTTCGTTTCCGCAGCGACCGGGATGGCTGTTTTGGTGGCCCTGATCCGGGGATTTATTCAAAAGCAAGTTGATACCATTGGGAATTTTTGGGTGGATTTGGTGAGGACTGTTCTTTACATCCTCCTGCCTTTGTCTCTTGTGTTGGCAATAGTTTTGGCCTCCCAGGGGGTCCCCCAGACTTTTAAGTCTAGTGCCACAGCGACACTCCTGGAAGCCACGAAAGATGGCAATGGCAAACCAGTCACAGAACAGTCGATTGCTTTAGGGCCTGTGGCTTCTCAAATTGCCATTAAACAATTAGGGACCAACGGTGGTGGTTTTTTTAATGTGAACTCTGCCCATCCGTATGAGAATCCCACTCCGTTATCCAATTTTTTAGAAATGCTTGCCATCCTCTTGGTCCCGGCGGCCTTATGTTATACCTTTGGTTACATGGTCAAGGACAGGCGTCAGGGATGGGCAATATTGGCCGCGATGATGGTCATTTTTTTGCCTTGTCTTTGGGGATGTTTACAAGCGGAACAGGGTGGCAACCCTTTATTGAATAAATTGGGTGTTGATCAAACATCCACCAGCTTTCAGCCCGGCGGTAATATGGAAGGTAAAGAGATGCGTTTGGGGGTCGTCAATTCCGCCATTTGGGCGGTGTCCACCACCGCCGCCTCCAATGGTTCTGTTAATGCCATGCACGATTCATTTATGCCTTTAGGCGGGCTGATCCCAATGTGGCTGATCCAGTTAGGTGAGGTCATATTTGGGGGTGTCGGATCAGGTCTTTATGGCATGATCGCTTTTGTTATCGTCGCTGTCTTTATCGCAGGGCTGATGATCGGCCGCACGCCGGAATATTTAGGTAAAAAGATAGAGGTTTTTGAGATGAAAATGTCTTCTCTGGTCGCTTTAATCCCGCATATCTTTGTTTTGATACCAACGGCCATTGCCGTACTCACGGTCGCCGGTAAAGCTGGGATTTCAAATCCCGGACCTCATGGTTTTAGCGAAATCCTTTATGCATTTTCATCAGCAGGCAACAATAATGGCAGCGCTTTTGCCGGGATCAGCGCGAATACGGTCTTTTATAATACAAGTACCGGCATAGCCATGTTTTTTGCCCGCTACTGGCTGGCGATACCCATGCTGGCCATTGCTGGTTCTTTATCAGCCAAGAAAATTGTACCTAATACCCAAGGGACTTTGCCAACACATACACCGCTTTTTGTTTTCTTTTTGGCCATGGTGGTTTTGGTGATTGGAGCATTGACATTTTTTCCGGCCTTGGCTTTAGGGCCGATTGTTGAACATCTGATGTTGAAAGGATAGTATGAAAAAAACATCCAACACCGTCACCTCGCTTTTTGAGCCGAAAATATTCGTGCCGGCCATCATTGGTTCATTTCAAAAATTGGACCCCAGGCACCAGATCAAAAACCCCGTAATGTTTGTGGTTTTAATTGGCAGCGTGCTGACTACAGGATTATTTCTGCAAGCATTGGGAGGGCACGGGGAAACAGGTCCCGGTTTTATTTTGGCCATCTCTTTATGGCTGTGGTTTACCATTGTGTTTGCCAATTTTGCGGAAAGCATGGCTGAAGGATGGGCAAGGCCCAGGCTGAGAGTTTACGCCGTGCCCGAAAGGACACGCCGGCCAAAAAATTGTCAAAGCCTGTTCATGATGCAAATTACAGCAGTGTTTCAGCCACGACCCTGCGTAAGGGGGACATTGTTTTAGTTGAACAGGGAGATTCTATCCCCATGGATGGCGAGGTGGTGGAAGGGGTCGCATCCGTCGATGAAAGTGCCATTACCGGGGAAAGCGCCCCCGTCATCCGTGAAAGCGGCGGGGACCGCTCGGCTGTCACCGGAGGGACCCGGGTGCTTTCTGATTGGTTGGTCGTGCGTATTACCGCTAATCCAGGAGAAACGTTCTTGGACCATATGATTGCCATGGTTGAGGGGGCCCGCCGCCAAAAGACACCCAATGAAATCGCCCTGAGCATTTTACTGGTGGTCTTTACGATCATTTTCCTTTTGGTGACAGTGACTCTTTTGCCATTTTCAATTTTTAGCGTTGCTGCCGCGGGAAAAGGGACAATCATTACAGTTACAGCCTTGGTGGCCCTGCTGGTCTGCCTTATTCCTACGACGATAGGAGGTTTATTGCCCGCCATCGGGATTGCCGGCATGGACCGCATGATCCAGGCCAATGTCATTGCCACCTCAGGACGTGCTGTTGAAGCCGCCGGGGATGTGGATGTATTGTTGCTGGACAAAACAGGCACCATCACCTTGGGTAACCGGCAGGCAGTGGCTTTTATTCCCGCAAAGGGAGTGAGTATTGAGACCTTGGCTGATGCCGCTCAATTATCTTCCCTGTCCGACGAAACACCGGAAGGCCGCAGCATCGTCGTCTTGGCAAAAGAAAAATATGGCATTAGAGAACGGCAAACCAAGGAGTTAGAGGCCAAATTTATCCCTTTTACCGCGCAAACGAGGATGAGCGGGGTAGATTTGGCAGGCAATCGTCAAATAAGAAAAGGTTCCGTTGACGCGATCGAAGGTTATGTCAGAAAGGCCGGTGGTCTTTTTCCTGATGACCTGAAATCATCCATTGAGACCATTTCCAAGGGCGGGGGAACACCTTTGGTTGTGGCAGAGGACAAGAATGTGCTTGGCGTCATTCAATTAAAAGACATTGTCAAGGGAGGTATCAAGGAGCGCTTTGCGGAATTGCGCCGTATGGGAATTAAGACAATCATGATCACAGGGGACAACCCTTTGACAGCAGCGGCCATCGCCGCGGAAGCAGGGATGGATGATTTTCTGGCCCAGGCCACGCCGGAAACAAAGTTAAAATTGATCCGTGACATGCAAACGGGAGGGCGTCTGGTGGCCATGACAGGCGATGGTACCAATGATGCCCCTGCCTTGGCCCAGGCAGATGTGGCGGTTGCCATGAACACAGGAACACAGGCAGCCAAGGAAGCGGGAAACATGGTGGATTTGGATTCCAACCCTACTAAATTGATTGAGGTAGTCAAGATCGGCAAACAGCTTTTGATCACCAGGGGTTCATTGACGACCTTCAGTATTGCCAATGATGTTTCCAAATATTTCGCGATCATCCCGGCCGCATTTGTGGGGACTTATCCGGCGCTGGGAGCGCTTAATATCATGCATCTGGCCACCCCGCAAAGCGCCATATTGTCTGCCGTCATTTTTAACGCCTTAATTATAATATTTTTGATTCCGTTATCTTTATTTGGTGTTCCCTATAAACCCATGGCCGCCAGCCGTCTTTTACGGGACAATCTGTTGATTTACGGGTTAGGCGGGATCATTACGCCGTTTGTAGGGATTAAATTGATCGACATGATTTTAGTGGTTTTGCATTTGGTTTAAATTATTTCCCTCCCTTGATGGGAGGGATTAGGGGAGGGTGATATAAAATGTTGCTCACACAAATCAGGCCTGCAATTGTTTCATTTGTTTTATTAACAGCGATCACCGGGGTGCTTTACCCGCTTCTCGTGACCGGGATTGCCCAAGGGATATTTCATCATCAAGCCGAAGGCAGTTTGATTGTTTCCCGGGAAGGGAAAGTTTTAGGCTCAACTTTGATAGGCCAGAATTTTGATGATCCGAAATATTTTTGGGGCAGGATATCGGCAACAAGTCCGGCGTACAACGCTTCTGCGTCTTCCGGTTCAAACATAGGCCCTTCCAATCCTGCGTTACTGGATGAAGTTAGGGCACGGATTTCAGCTTTAAAAGCTGCTGATCTTGATAATAAAGCGCCAATCCCGGTCGATTTAGTGACTTCCTCGGGCAGTGGCCTGGATCCGCACATCAGCTTGGCCGCGGCGGAATATCAACTGGCACGTGTGGCTCGTATAAGGGGAGTGACACCAGAAGCAGTGAAGAAAATTGTCGATCAAAACATCCAGGGCCGGTTTTTGGGATTTTTAGGAGAACCGGTCGTGAATGTTTTGCAATTAAACTTGGCCTTGGATGCGACCATGACAAAACGCCTATGAAATTAAAAAATAATGGCGCATGCGTTCAAATGAAGTATCATAGAGGTAATGGAAAGACCTGATCCGGATGCAATCCTCGCAAGAGTAAAAGCTGAAGACAATCACCGCGGCAAGTTGAAGATTTTTTTCGGCATGTGCCCTGGTGTCGGCAAGACCTATGCCATGCTCCAGGAGGCGCGCCAGCGCCAAACCGAAGGCTTCCGTGTATTGGTGGGGATTGTTTGTACCCATGGGCGTACGGAAACCCAGGCCCTGCTGGAAGGATTAGAGCAGTTGCCGCTTAAGCAAGTCGATTACCGGGGCATTACGCTTGAAGAGATGGACATTGATGAAATCCTCAAGCGCCGCCCCCAATTGGTTTTAGTCGATGAACTCGCCCATACCAATGCCCCTGGGAGCAGGCATCCTAAACGTTATCAAGATGTTTTGGAATTACTTTCCGCGGACATTGATGTTTTTACCACTCTTAATGTGCAGCATGTGGACAGCCGGCGTGAAGATATTTTAGCTGTTACCAAGATCATCGTTGGGGAAACCGTCCCAGACACCATCCTTGATGAGGCCTCTGAAATAACCCTGGTAGACCTCTCTCCGCAAGCCTTGCATCAACGCCTGGCAGAAGGGAAAGTGTACGTTCCTGCCCAGGCCCAGGCTGCCACCAATAATTTTTTTAAAACGGAAAATTTGACGGCCCTAAGAGAAATGGCCCTGCGTCTGACCACGGCCCATGTCAACCGTAATTTGCGTTCACTTATGTTGGCCAAAGGTCTTTCTGGCCCCACGAAAAGTGGTGAGCGTATTTTGGTCGCGGTGGGAATCACACCTTTTTCCGAGTCCCTGATCCGTATGACCCGCCGCTGGGCAGGGATGCTGGATGCATCATGGATCGCCCTACATGTAGAAGGTTCTGCACCGCTTTCCGAAGAGCATAAAGAACGTTTGATGAAAAATTTGAGCCTCGCCCGCCAACTGGGGGCGGAGATCATCCATCAAGTGGGAGATGATTTGGCCCAGGTGATCATTGACGTGGCCAATAAAGAAAACGTCACTCAAATTATCGTTGGGAAGTCTGTTGAGAAGAATTGGCAGCGGTTTTTGGGGATCCACACGCTGGCTGACCGGTTAGTCAGTTTAAGCGGGCAGATAGATGTACACATGGTGCGCATGTCATCGGTAGACAAGAATTTTCCTGTCAAACCGAAAGAATTCTTGTCAAAACTCAGGCCCCGTGAATATGGTTTTAGTTTTTTGATGTTTGCCATTGCCACCATCGTAAACATGTTTTTGGAACCATGGACAGGCTATCAACCCACGGGGCTTATGTATTTGCTCACCGTTGTTTTAAGCGGGGCGTTCTTAGGCAGGAGTGCTGCATTCCTGTTGGCGGCTTTAAGTGCCCTGGCGTGGGATTTCTTATTTATCCCCCCTAAATACACCTTAAGTTTCAGGAGCAGCTATGACATGGGTTTATTGGGGATGTTTTTTATTACGGCCTTGATGATGGGGTTTGTGACCTCCAAGTTGCGGCGCCAGAAAGAAATTGAGCAAAAACAGCGCCTACGATCGGAATCTTTGTATGAATTGACACGTGCCCTGGCGCTCAGTACCGACATTTCACAAGCCATGCGGGTGGCCACCCAGCAGATCAATTTGCTTGTGCCGGGTAAAAGCTGTGTGCTTATGATTGATGAAAATGAACAACCTCTTTTTAAGAGCGCCATCGGGGACCCTATAGAGATGACTGATAATCAAAAAGGCCTGGTCCAATGG
>CAYZLU010000115.1:0-7402 GCA_964479285.1 uncultured Planctomycetales bacterium
CTATGAATGTATCCATGGCGTCCATTATCATCGGTGCGCATTTGTCGGCAACCCTGATTTCATAGAAGAAACCACGAACATGTGCCGTTCTTTTGTCGATGCTTTTTTCGCGACAGAAAATTACATCGGGTCGTTTGATGTGGTCCATGGGCATGACTGGTTGACCACCATGGCCCTTGAATGGATCAATAAAGCGCGGCGCCACAAGACCGTTTTCACCATCCATTCCACGGAATATGGCCGCTGCGGAAATAATTTTTTCGGCGGCAATTCCCAGCGCATCCGCCACCTGGAATGGTTGGGTTCCTACTGCAGCGAGCGTGTGATCACAGTATCCAATGCCCTGAAACATGAAGCGATGGGGATGTACAGTATCCCTGAATCCAAGATAGATGTTGTTTATAACGGTGTCAGTTGTTCTGGTTTTGACCATTGGGTCGACCCAGGGGACGTCAAACGCCAGTATGGGATCGGGCCCATGGACCCCATGGTACTGATTGTCGGCCGACTGGTTTACCAAAAAGGACCGGACTTGCTCGTCAGTGCCATCCCGCATGTCCTCAATTATCATCCTAATGCCAAGTTTGTCTTTGCTGGAGACGGGGAAATGCGCCGGGAAGTGGAACACCAGGCCCAAAGCACGGGTGTTTCCCACGCGACACGTTTTGTCGGCATGCAAAGTCCTTGGGTCTTGAAAAATCTTTTTAAATCCACTGATTGCGTGTGTGTGCCCAGCCGAAATGAACCTTTCGGCATCGTCATCCTGGAGGCCTGGAGTGCCGGGAAACCTGTTGTTGCCACTGTCAACGGGGGGCCCAATGAAATCGTCTGGCACGATGTCAATGGGTTAAAAATCAAGGACAATCCCCAATCCATTGCCTGGGGGCTTGGAACGATGTTTGAGGATTTTGATCACGCCCGGTGGATGGGGCAGAACGGCCGGATGACTGTTGAGACAGCTTTTTCATGGGATGTCATTGCTGATGAAACTCTCGCTGTTTACAATTAAAGGGTGCTGATATGCCGCAATTCGATGTTGATTCAACGGACCTTCCGGCCTTGCAATCCCGTACCCATTGTGTTCTTATCCCGCGGGACCCTGATTTTATCTACGCTTATTGGGATTATACCGGAGAAGACATCAACCGCTTGCGTAACCAGCTGATGTTCGACGGGGAAGATCCGCAAATGGTACTGCGCGTCTATGACATTACCCATATTAAGTTTAATGGTTCTAACGCGAAACACACTTGGGACCTTGATGTAGGATATTCAGCAAAAAATTGGTACATTCACGTCTGGGAGGACAACGCAGACTACTGCGCTGAACTGGGGGTCCGTTGCGGAGAAAACCATTTTGTTCCTTTGACGCGGTCCAACATTGTGCAGACGCCCCCCAAATCAGCCTCGAAAAGGGATGATTTGATTTGGCAGGACATTAAATTCCACAGGGAATCTCAGCCCTACATCAAGGAAAATATCAAGGAGCGTTACCAGGGTTTGATGCGGCAGCAATCAAAGAAAGGGGCCCATCAGGTAAATCAGCCGCGAAAGGCAAGGGTCTACCAATTGACCGCCCAGGACATTCGTGCGTATTACATGAAGATATTTTATGGGGTCTCAAAAAGGGGCAGGGGCAAGGTCCCTTCGCTTGAAAATATTCTTAAAGGAAAACCAGGAGGCATAACTTGGCAAAAAGTCCGGCCTTTCATTACAAGCCCTGATTTATTAAAGAGGGCTCATCCAGGTGCCTCGTTGCATCTTGATACCCAGGCGGGTGCGAGTGAGAATTTGTATAGTTTAGTGCAGGCTGGGAGCGAAGGACGGTTAAATAAAAGAGAGTTTTTCTTTGAAATCTGGACAGAGCTGATCGTCCATGGCAGGACTGAACCGGACGCGTCTGTCTGGCTCAATCAAAAAGGGGTCAAATTAAACCCGGACGGGACATTCTCCCTGCGTTATGCCCTTCCTGACAGTGAGGTCCCCCTTAAATTTATCGCCCAATCTTCAGATGGCATTGAACAGCGCCATATTTATACGCGCGTTGAACGCGAAAAAACGATTGGTTTCCCAAAAATGTTAAAGGGGTCTGATGGTTAAAAAGCCAAAAGGGTACCTTGCCCTTGTCCTTCACGCCCATTTGCCGTTTGTCCGCCACCCGGAAGAAAATTATTTTCTTGAGGAAAACTGGCTGTTTGAGGCCATTACCGAAACCTACATCCCCTTGGTCCGGGTTTTTGAGTCCCTGGTCCGCGACGATGTTGATTTTCGCTTGACGATGTCCATCAGCCCGACATTGGCAGCCATGTTCAGTGATCCATTATTACAGGACCGCTATCTGCGCCATGTGAATAAACTTATTGAACTTGCAGAAAAAGAACTGGAACGCAATTGCCATGACCCTCACTATCATGGGCTGGCGCTCATGTATTATGGCCGTTTTATCAATGCCCGTGATATCTTTGTCCATCATTATCAAAAGAACCTCATCAATGCTTTTAAGAAATTCCAGGAATCAGGCTGCCTGGAGATCATTGCGTGCTCGGCGACCCACGGCTTTTTACCGAATTTAAGCGTCAACAAATCTTCCGTCAAGGCCCAGATTGATATCGGGATTGAGCAATACCGCCGTCATTTTGGTGTTGACCCTAAAGGGATGTGGCTTCCCGAATGTGGTTTTTATCCCGGCCTGGACCGCTTGCTTAAAGGGGCCGGGATCAAATATTTCTTTTGCGATTCCCATGGGATCATGAATGCCGACCCGCAGCCGCAATTCGGTGTTTACGCGCCGGTGTATTGCCCCAGCGGTGTTGCTGCTTTTGGGCGGGACTGGGAGTCCTCTAAACAGGTTTGGAGTTCAAAGGAAGGTTATCCCGGGGACCCGGCCTATCGCGAATACTACCGTGACCTTGGTTTTACGTCGGACCTTGAATATATCAAACCCTACATCCATCCCGATGGTATTCGCATTAATACGGGGATCAAATATTGTCGCATTACCGGTGACACGGAATACAAAGAACCTTACGAGCCTCTGCGGGCCAAAGAAAAGGCCGCCGCACACGCCGGAGACTTTATTTCCAATCGTCAGAAACAGGTTGAACGGTTATACCCTCAAATGGGGCGCAAACCGGTCATTGTCGCCCCTTACGACGCGGAGCTGTTCGGCCATTGGTGGTTTGAAGGGCCCCAATGGATTGATTTTCTGGCCAGAAAGATCTTTTACGATCAAGACACCATTGAAATGACCACCCCTTCGGAATATTTGAAAGAGTATTCAACCAATCAAGTGGCCATGCCAAGCCAATCGAGTTGGGGGTACAAGGGATTTAGTGAATTTTGGCTGGAAGAATCAAACAATTGGATCTATCCCCATCTTCATGAAGCCGGACGGATGATGAAAGACCTGGCACGAAAGCATTCTGGTTTGATCCAGGGGAATTTTGGGAAAAACCCATTAATATCTGCCTTGCTGTACAGGGCCCTTAACCAGGCAGCACGCGAGCTATTGTTGGCTGAGTCCAGCGACTGGCCCTTTATCATGAAAGCCGGGACAATGGTCGCCTACGCCCAAAAAAGGATCAGGCAGCACTTAAACCGCTTTTATAAATTATGCAATGATGTGGAAAAAGATTGTATCGACGAAAGCTGGCTCAAAGAAGTTGAGTCCAGGGACAATGTTTTTGGGGACATGAATTGTGTCAAATATTATTTAGATTGTGTCATGGCGGGGAGTGAAGCGAAGCCCCGCCTAGTGGAGGTAAGTCATGGACGATATCATCGATAATTTGCCTAACATTTATGCCGACGAAAATGAATTTAATGCGCTAAAAAAAAGAAAATTGTACAGCCCTTGCTCCAACATTGATTTTAAGAAAGTAAGGTCCTCTTTCGGCATCGCCCTGCATATGCATCAACCCACCATCCCGGCCGGAGGCGGGGACCTGCGCCACGCCGGACTGGTTTCAAACCTGCAGAATATGTACGAAAACCAGGGCATTGGTGACAACCATAATGCAGGGGTCTTTTTTTCATGTTATCAACGGTTGTCTGAGATCATACCGAATTTGGTCAGGGAAGGCAAAAGCCCCCGCGTCATGCTGGATTATTCCGGTAATCTTCTTTGGGGATTGCGCCAGATCAATGGGGGCCAGGCACTGGAAAATTTGAAGAAGATCACCTGCGATAAGTCTTATTATCCCTATGTCGAATGGCTTGGCACCATGTGGTCGCATTCTGTGGCCACATCGACGCCCGTGCCGGATATAAAGCTCCATATGACGGCTTTCCGCCATCATTTCGCCTCTATCTTTGGCAAAGAAGCAGAAGAACGCATTAAAGGGTTTTCCGCGCCCGAGATGCATTTGCCTATCCATCCTGATGTTTGCTATGAATATATCAAGGCATTGAAGGAATGCGGATATGAATGGCTGATGGTCCAGGAGCACACCATTGAAAATCTTGATGGCCGCGGCATCAAGGCCCCTCATTTCCCGCATAAACTCGTCGCTAAAAATTCTCTGGGACAGACCCAGGAAATCACTGTCCTTATCAAGACACAGGGGTCTGACACAAAACTTGTTGCCCAAATGCAGCCTTTATCAGAGGCGCGCGGTCTTTCAAGGCAGGAGTATTGCGGAAAATCAATCCCGCCTTTTGTCTGCCAGATCGGTGACGGTGAAAACGGCGGTGTGATGATGAATGAATTCCCGCCCATGTACATTCAATCCATCCAGGGCATTTCCACGGAAGGGACAGTTGCTTTAAATGGTTCCGAATACTTGGAGTTCTTGGAAGACATGGGTGTCAATCCAGCTGATTTTACGCCGGTACAGCCAATCTCGCAGCATCGCATCTGGGAGAAGGTCAAGCAATTTGAACCACAGGCTGTTAACAAGGCCATTCAGGAGCTCCAGAAGCAGGATTCCTCTTTTAACCTTGATCGTGGGTCATGGACCAGCGACCGTGATTGGGTCAAGGGATACGACCATGTGCTTGATCCCATCAACCAGCTAAGTGCCAGTTTCCATGAGAAATTCGACCAAAAAAATGCCGACCGGAATTCGCGTTCATATAAAGAGGCCCTGTTGTATCTTCTTTTGTCTCAAACCAGCTGCTTTCGTTACTGGGGGCAGGGGATATGGACCGATTATGCCAGAGAACTTTGCCGACGTGGGATGGAGGCCATCCAAAAAGGGGTCACGTCCGTTCCCGCAAAAACAGTAACTTCAAAGGAGCCGAACAGAACGGCCCCTGTGCTGGACTCCCAAAGAGCTTCCTATAAGGAACTTCTTAGAATACCGGAAGTTATCCAGGAGATTGAGAAACACAAATGGTGTGAAAGCCAGAAGGCTGGCCGTGACGTTGGCTTTCAATGGGCCAGTGAAGACTGGCTCCAACATTATGCTGAACAGTGGAAGCAGGTCCATTCATGAGTAAAGAGGCGGTTAAAACCATGGGAGCTTTTATTACTGACCACGATACCTATCTTTTTAAAGAAGGAAGCCACTTTAAACTTTATGAAAAGTTAGGGGCCCATCTGACCGTCGTCGACGGCCAGCAGGGCGTGCATTTTGCGTTGTGGGCGCCCAATGCCAAAAAAGTCTCGGTCATCGGTAATTTTAATAAATGGCAGAGAAACGCGCACCCCTTGAATCCTCGGTTGGATTCATCGGGAATTTGGGAAGGTTTTATCCCGGGTTTGGCCAAGGGTGAAGTGTATAAGTATTTCATTACTTCCAGTGAAGGTTTTTATCAAGTGGAAAAGCAGGACCCATTCGCTTTTTACAATGAAGTTGCCCCTCATTTCGGTTCGATTGTTTGGGAGCTTGATTATGAGTGGCAAGATGCCCAGTGGATGAAGGACCGCCGCCGCAATAATGCCCTGGATGCGCCATTTTCCATTTATGAAATGCATATAGGGTCGTGGAAAAGGGTCGTGGAAGAAAATGACCGTCCCCTGACTTACCGGGAATTGGCCGCCCAGTTGCCGGCGTATTTAGGGTACATGGGCTATACCCATGTTGAATTTTTGCCGGTGATGGAATACCCGTTTTACGGTTCCTGGGGGTACCAGACCCTGGGCTATTTCTCTCCCACCAGCCGTTTTGGCACTCCGCAGGATTTTATGTTTTTAGTGGATTGCCTCCATCAGCACGGCATCGGCGTCATCCTTGATTGGGTGCCGTCGCATTTCCCGACGGATGAGCATGGGCTGGTGTATTTTGACGGCACCCATCTTTTTGAACACGCGGACGCCAAAAAAGGTTATCATCCTGACTGGAAGAGCGCCATATTCAATTATGGCCGCAATGAAGTGAAGGAATTTCTGATTTCTTCCGCCATGTTTTGGATGGACAAGTTTCACGCCGACGGCCTGCGCGTGGACGCCGTTGCTTCCATGCTTTATCTGGATTATTCCAGGGGTAATGAATGGGTCCCGAATGAGTATGGTGGGCGGGAGAATTTAGAGGCGATTTATTTCTTGCGCAGGCTTAATGAAGTCATCTATGCCAATTTTCCAGACACCCAAATGATCGCAGAAGAGTCGACCGCCTGGGGTGGCGTGTCACGGCCAACATCGGTGGGAGGGCTCGGGTTTGGCATGAAATGGAACATGGGCTGGATGCATGATACCCTGGTGTATATCAGCAAAGACCCGCTTTACCGGAAGTACCATCACAATGACCTGACATTTTCATTTTTATATGCGTATTCGGAGAATTTTTTATTGTCGCTTTCCCATGATGAGGTCACGCACGGCAAAGGGGCCTTAGCGGGAAAAATGCCTGGTGACCAATGGCAGCAATTGGCCAATCTGCGTCTGTTGTTCGGATATATGTTCGCCCATCCAGGCAAAAAGCTCACCTTTATGGGTTCAGAATTTGCCCAATGGGCCGAGTGGAGCCATGAGCACAGCATTGAGTGGCACTTGCTGCAATATGCCCCTCACCAGGGCATCCACCAATGGGTCAGGGACCTGAACCATTTTTATCGCTCTGAACGCGCTTTATTTGAAAAGGATTTTTCGCCCGAGGGTTTTGAATTCATCGATTTTAGTGATTATCAAAACAGCATCATCAGTTTTATCCGCAAATCCGCGGACAAAATGAGCCTCATACTGGCGGTGTGCAATTTTACACCCCAGACCTGGAACAATTATTGTGTCGGCGTGCCGGAAGAAGGTTATTGGAAAGAAGTTTTAAATTCCGACGCGAAGATCTACGGCGGCAGCAATCAAGGCAATGGCGGAGGACAAGAAGCGATTTCTAAACCTTGCCATGGCAAACCATTTTCTTTGGCCCTCACCATTCCACCTTTAGGGATTTTATTTCTTAAAAAATTTTGGTAATCATTAAGCCGTTATAAGCGAGTTATTCCCTCCCCCTTGAGGGGAGGGTCA
>CAYZLU010000116.1:0-7329 GCA_964479285.1 uncultured Planctomycetales bacterium
GGGAGAGGGCGATTTTGGTGGTGTTGGTGCCGCTCATCATTTGGGCGATCTCTTCGACGCGGTTCTTGCCTTCCAGCAAGACGACTTCTGTGTTGGCACGACCGGCTTTGACGGATTTGCTCACTTTAAAGTGCCGGTCAGCAAATGAAGCGATTTGGGGAAGGTGGGTGATAAGAATGACCTGGCGGCAGCTTGAAAGTTCTTTTAATTTTTTGCCGGTGATGGTCCCCAGGCGTCCACCAATTTGGGCATCGATTTCATCAAAAATAAGTACAGGGATAGGGTCGACCTTGACCAATGCTTTTTTCAGGGCCAGCATCAGGCGGGCGGCTTCTCCTGAAGACACGATTTGGGCAAGTGGTTTTAAATCTTCTCCCGCGTTGGGGCTTATATAGAAAACAATTTTGTCCTGGCCATTGGCGTTAAAAGGGATTTTTTCAAATCGGACTTCAAATTTGACATGGAGGATGCCAAGTTCTTTTAATTCGCTTTCAATAGTGTTTTTCAAGTCCTCAGCCGCTTTTTGACGGCTTTTGGTCATTTTTTGGGCGATTTGGGCCAATTCTTTTTCTTGGGATTTGAGGGTCTCGCGCAAGTTCAGGTCATTATGTTCAAAATCTTTAATAAGATCAAGCTTTCTTTTGGCCTCAATGTAGAAATTCTGGGCATCTTCTAAACTAGGCCCGTATTTACGTTTGATATCTGCATAAGCATCGCATTTGTCCCGGATGCTTTGAGCGGTCTGCTCGTCAAAGTCAAGGCTTGCGGCATAATCTTTTAATTGGCTTATTAGTTCATTGGTTTGGTCTTGAATGCTGGATAATTGGCCCAGAAGGCTTGATGATTTTTCATCGATTTGGGCCAGGGATTTCAAGGGAGGGAAGGCCTTTCGCAATAAAGAAATGTTCCCTGTTTCTTCGTCATCGAGAAGTGTTAACAAGTGCTGGATATGTTGGTGTAATTTCTCGGCGTTATTTAATTTGGTCTCTTCCTGGAGCAGTTCATTGTGTTTTTCTTCTGAAAGAGACAGGGCTTCTAGTTCTTTGACCTGATGGCCCAATAAATCCAGGTCCCTTTGGCGGGTTTGGGCCAACGAACTTAAATGGTTAAGGTCTTTGCGGGTTTGATCATAGGCAGAAAAAATTTCTATATATTCGCCCTTGATGTTCTTGAAATTGACCAATTGGTCCAGCATCACCATGTGCTGTTCTTCAGAGAGGAGCATTTGATGGTCATGGGGCCCGTGGAAATCGATGAGATGGTTGCCTATACTTTTTAATTGCGCTACGGTGACCGAAAGGCCGTTAATTTTATTTTTACCCGTACCCGAGGCGGTATGGATGCGCTGGATGATGATCTTATGGTCGTCCCCGTTCAAAAATTCTTTGATGATCTCTAATTCGCATAATTTTTTGTCGGTAATATCGAAAACAGCTTCAATAACACAAGGGTTTTGCGGAGTGCGGACCTGCGAAAGGTCCATTCGGTCTCCGAGTACACAGCGCAGGGCATCAATGAGTATAGACTTGCCGGCACCTGTTTCGCCTGTGAGGATATTAAATCCATTGGCAAATTCTATGGAAATGTCATCGATCAGGCCAAAATTACGGATAGTCAGTTGAGTCAACATGAGGGAATATTAGCAAATAAATAGATATTTGAGAAGATAAATCGGGCTTCCGCATTTAGAGTACATGTGTTAAGATAAACCCCTATTTTTACAATTTATCGGGGTGTTCAATGAAACCTGTTCATATCATACAAATTACCAAAGAACTGAATCTCCAGGAAAAGCAAGTCAGCACAACTGCGATGCTGCTTGCCGAAGGTTCCACAGTTCCATTTATTGCGCGTTATAGGAAAGAAGCTACGGGTGCGTTAGATGAAGTCGTTGTAACGGCCATCCGTGACCGATTAGTGCAATTGCAGCAATTGGATGAACGTAAAGCCGCTGTACTCGAATCCATCGAAAAACAAGGCAAGCTTACCGATGAATTAAAGGAAAAGGTCAGTCTTGCCCCGACCATGGCTGTCTTGGAAGACTTATACTTGCCCTATAAACCAAAACGCCGCACGCGTGCCACCATGGCCCGTGAAAAGGGCCTGGAACCTTTGGCCCAACTCATTTTTGAACAAAAATCAGGTGTAGACCCTAAAATTGAAGCTATTGCCTTTATAAATGCGGAGCTGAAAGTGATTTCTATAGATGAAGCTTTGGCAGGTGCCAGGGACATAATCGCAGAATGGGTCAACGAAGATGCTAAGGCCCGTGCCGCGGTCCGTCAATTGTATATGGAGAAAGGTTTTTTTGATTCCAAGGTGGTCAAGGGCAAGGAGCAGGAAGGGGCCAAATTTAAAGATTATCATGAATGGCAGGAACCGGTCAAAGGAGCGCCGTCGCACCGGGTTTTGGCCATGCGCCGGGGTGAAAAAGAAGAATTCTTGATGCTGCGTGTGGTCATTCCTGAAGAAGATGCCCTGTCTATTTTGAATGAGATTTTTATTAAGAAAGACAGGGGTAATTTATGTGCATCACAGATGGAAATGGCCATTGAAGATGCTTTTAAACGCTTATTGTCTTTGTCGATGGAAACAGAAATCAGGCTTTTTACCAAGGAGGAAGCAGACGAGGAAGCGATCAAGGTCTTTGCCGAGAATTTACGCCAGCTATTAATGGCATCACCTTTGGGACAAAAGAATGTTTTGGCCCTTGATCCAGGTTTTCGTACCGGCTGCAAGGTTGTATGCCTGGATGCGCAAGGAAAATTATTGCATCATACGGCCATTTATATCAGTCAATCTGAGGAGCAAAAAGAAAAGGCAGTCAAGACAGTCAAAGATTTATGCCTGCAGTATAATATTGAATGCATTGCCATTGGTAACGGCACTGCCGGACGTGAAACGGAAAGTTTTGTGCGATCATTGAAACTTGCGGATATTCAGACAGTCATGGTCAATGAAAGTGGTGCTTCGATTTATTCTGCCTCCGAAGTGGCCCGCCAGGAATTTGCTGATTATGATGTGACCGTGCGCGGTTCAGTGTCCATCGGCCGCCGCCTGCAGGACCCTTTGGCCGAGTTGGTCAAGATTGATCCTAAAAGCATTGGCGTAGGGCAATACCAGCATGATGTGGATCAGGCCAGGCTTAAAAAAAGTTTGGATGATGTGGTCATCAGTTGCGTTAATCAGGTGGGAGTGGAGGTCAATTCTGCCAGTAAACAACTGCTTATGTATGTTTCTGGTTTGGGGCCGGCCCTTGCCGCTGCCATAGTTGAATACCGCAATGTGCACGGGGTGTTTGATTCCAGGGAGGGATTAAAGAAAGTGCCCAAGCTTGGGAGCAAAGCCTACGAACAAGCTGCTGGATTTTTAAGGATCAGGAACGCTAAAAATCCTTTGGATGCATCTGGTGTCCACCCGGAGAGTTATGAAGTGGTTGAAAGCATTGCCAGGGATTTGGGCGTGGCAATCCCTGATTTAATGAAAGATGAACAATTACGCAAGAAAATAAATGTGCATAAATATGTGACCGCGACCATCGGGTTACCTACCTTGATCGATATCAAAGATGAGCTGGCCAAGCCAGGACGTGACCCGCGTGCCCAATTTGAGTCCATACAGTTTAAAGAAGGTGTGGAAAAAATGGAAGACCTGTTGCCTGGCATGGAGTTAAACGGAGTGGTGACTAATATCACTAATTTCGGTGCTTTTGTGGATATTGGCGTGCATCAGGATGGGTTGGTGCATATTAGTGCCATTTCAGATACGTATGTTAAGAATCCTGCAGACATCCTTAAGGTAGGGCAGAAGGTCAAGGTCTGGGTCATAGAAATTGATATCGCCCGAAAGCGCATAAGTTTAAGCATGAGAAAACATGCTACTGGACTAGCCATGCCAAAGAGTGAAATCAAAGAAAAAGCAGGTTTTCCTAAAAAGGCAGCATCATTTCATAAACCCGCACAACAACCCAAGACCCCCCATCGTAAAGAGTTATACCGTTGGTAATCAATTGTCAAACAGCTTTTTATGTTGGCAAACAAAAGAAGGATGTTATACTTAGAAAATCCGCACACGACTTGATGAGTCCATAGCAAAGAAAGGAACGGGGAATTTTGCGCATAGCCATAACTGGGGCCACAGGGACGATAGGAAGTAAATTGACTGATTTTTTGCTGGCCCAGGGGCATCAGGTTGCGGTGATTACCCGGCGTACTTCTTATAATCAACCAAAAACATCTGTGATCGTTTGGGACCCGTCGCAAAAATATATTGAAACTGGGCAGTTAGAAGGTTTTGATGTGATTATCCATTTGGCAGGGACTAATGTCGGTGAATATTGGAGTATGGACCATAAGAAAAGTATTTTAGAAAGCAGGGTGCAGTCAACCGGGCTTTTGTGTGAGAGTTTGTCGAAACTTGTTTCTAAGCCTAAACTATTGATCAGCGCGTCAGCTATTGGTTTTTATGGCAATCATCCGCCGCAGGAAGTTTTGGATGAAAACAGTCCTTGTGGCGAAGGTTTTTTAGCTGATGTTTGTCGACAGTGGGAGGGGGCGACTGCCACGGCCCTTCAAGCAGGTATCCGGGTCGTGCGTATGAGATTGGGTGTTGTTTTCAGTAAAACCGGCGGGGCATTGGCCCGGATGTGGCTGCCTTTTCAATTAGGGCTTGGCGGTGTTTTAGGGAATGGCCGGCAAATGATGAGCTGGGTCTCTGTAGATGAAATTCCTTATATAATTGACCATTTAATTAAAAATGATCAGATCATGGGTGCCGTAAATGTTGTTTCACCACAACCTGTTAACAATGCTCAATTCACCAAGATTTTAGGTCAGCTGATGCATCGGCCTGTGTTGTTGCCAATACCAAATTTCGTGGTCCGTTTACTGTTCGGAGAAATGGGGCAGAGTTTGTTGTTGGAGGGAGCTTATGTGGTCCCTCGCCGTCTGCAGGAGAGTGGCTATCAATTTCGTTTTGCTGATTTGAAGAGTGCTTTGAAAAAGGAAATTGAATGTCATACCTAGTTTTAGCACGCAAATATCGTCCTCAAAATTTTGAAGAGCTGGTGGGCCAGCCGCATATCACCGAGCTTTTAAGAAAGTCGATTGAATCCGGCCGTATTGCCCATGCTTTTTTATTTTGCGGGCCCCGCGGGATCGGGAAAACTTCCTGTGCCAGGATCCTGGCCAAATCACTTAATTGCCAGAACGGTCCGACTTTAAAACCCTGCGGAGAGTGCTCTGCCTGCCTGGAAATTGCCAATGGCAACAGTTTTGACGTTATTGAGATCGATGGTGCCTCCAATCGCGGCATTGATGAGATCCGCACCCTTCGTGAGAATGTCAAATTTGCCCCCAGTTACGGACGATATAAAATCTATATTATTGACGAAGTCCATATGCTCACCTCGGATGCTTTTAATGCGTTATTGAAAACATTGGAAGAGCCCCCTGAACATGTGAAATTTATTTTTGCCACGACAGAGGTCCATAAGGTGCCTGCAACTATTCTGTCCCGCTGCCAGCGTTTTGATTTTAAACGTATCCAAGTAGAGACCATCATGGCCAACCTTAAAAGTATTTGCGTCAAGGAAAGCCTGAAGGCCGATGAAGGGGCCCTTTTTGCCATTGCCAAGGCCTCGCAGGGGAGTATGCGGGACGCTTTGAGTATTCTGGACCAATTAAGCGCGTTGAGTGATAAAGGTATTGACGCGTCCGACGTCTACTATATGCTTGGAATGGTGGAAATAGAATTTTTATTTGATTTGACAGATGCATTGATTGCACGTAATTGCGTTAAGGCCCTGGAGACTTTTAACCAGGTCATTGAACGGGGAAAAGACATCAAGCAATTAGGCAAGGATCTAACTGAACATTTCAGGCATTTGATGATCGTTAAAGTGGGGGGAGTAAGTCTAAACGGATTGATCGATTACCCATCCGGCGTCAAGCAGCGTTTGGCTGCCCAAGCAGAAAAAATCAGCATAGCCGGCATCCTCAAAGCCATTGAGCTTTTTATTGAGGCCCAGGAAACTTCCAGGATCATGGAAACCTTGCGTATGCCTTTAGAGGTGGCTTTTGCAAAATTAACGTATGGAGGAGCAGCGCCGCTTCCTGTTGCTTCGTCTGCAGCTGGCATTAAGCCTGCTACTGCTGCGGCCGCGTCTGTGGTTGGTGCTAAGCCTTCTACAATAGGGCCTGCAGTTGCTGGCAAGGCCGAAGCTTTTCTTAAAGCAGATTCATTGGAAGAAATCACGGCACATTGGAATGTCTTGACGCATGAAGTTTCTCTTAGAAAAATGGCGTTGGCTTCTTATTTGCAGGAAGGAAGGCCTTGCGAATTTAAAGCAGGCCGGTTGGTGATTGGCTTTACAAAAGAGAATATTTTTGCTAAAGATTGTTTGAATACCAAAGAGAATTTGAGGTTTCTGGAAGGATTATTTTCGGAAAAATTGAGCGCCCCTATTTCTTTAAATTTTAAAATTGTGGAAAAAGCAGATATTGATAGTAAACCGGAAGAACCGGTAGTCAGGTCTGCTTTAGAAATGTTTGGTGGTAAAGTTGTCAAAGAATGGCCTAATGCGCAGAAGTAGAATCAATGTATCCTAAATTAATAGAGAATTTAATAGATAGATTAACGAAGTTGCCTGGTATCGGCCGCCGTAGCGCCGAGCGCATCGTATATTGGATGCTGTCCCAGGATGCGCAGAACGTCAAGGCTTTGGCTGACAGTATCCAGCAGTTAAAAGAGGGCCTGCGTTTTTGTAAACAATGCAATCATTTGAGTGAGCAGGAACTGTGTTTAGTTTGTGGGGACCCCAATCGTGACCGTAAAATGATATGCATTGTTGAGAGTTCCAAAGACCTGCTGGCCATTGAACGAACAGGCTCTTACCGGGGGATTTATTATGTATTGTTGGGCAATATTTCCCCGTCGGAAGGTCGTGGCCCGGAAGATTTGAATCTTCCCAAGTTGATTAGCCGGATCAAGGATGAAAGCATTGGGGAGATAGTAATTGCTACTGATCCGGATTCAGAAGGCGAGATGACGGCCTTATATTTGGCCAAAGAATTAAAAAATTTAGGAGTACGGGTCAGCCGTATCGGATTGGGAATCCCCGTCGGGTCTGCGGTTGAATATGTGGATATATCCACATTGACCATGTCGATGAACTCGCGCAGATTGGTTGACTTCTAAGACTTTTTAAGTATAATAACCGTACTTTTTATTTCGTTCTTAAAATAGATTTATTCCCCTGTAGCTCAGTCGGTAGAGCAACTGGCTGTTAACCAGTATGTCCGAGGTTCGAGCCCTCGCGGGGGAGTTTTT
>CAYZLU010000117.1:0-7315 GCA_964479285.1 uncultured Planctomycetales bacterium
AAATTATATCTCTGATTTTACTTTTAGTGGTCTAGATTTTTGGGGCCATTATAATTGATATGATGCTTCTCCCTTCCCCTTTTCTTGTATTCAACACACTTCCTTAAGAGAAACTCTTTGAGGTATTGCTTTATAGGGTCTTTTGGCTTTATCCTTCCGGTGGTCTCATACAACAACCCCGCCTTTCTTATAAGCTCCTTAACCTTGGCGAGAGAATTATCGACATCTGGTCTCAAATAAAACTTTGTTTTGACTTCATTGCCCTCAACCTCATCCTCGGTCAAAAAGAAATTTCTTATATCAACTCTAAGGCCAAGGTGTATCTGTTCTCCATACTTTGTAAAGAGATCGATAATGGTTTCTTCATGCTTACCATGAGTAAACAAATTATCCTGGTAATATACCGCAAAATCCCCATCCCTATAGCTCTTCGAAATTTCCTTTTTGAAATCTATATCATCGGCTATGATTGATACATCGTACTGGGCCAACATCGATTCATTCGGCCTAAGGAGATCTATAACAAAAAATTCCTCTTTTTTATTTATTGGAACATACCTAATTTCGATGGTATCGTTGTAATAATTTCCAAATAGCTCCTTTAGAGTTTTGTTATACAATTTTCGATTATTCTGTAATCGCTTAATTTTCTCCATAGCAATAGCGCTTCGTTCATCGATCAAAGGGGTAGTCTGACTCTTCTTGAGAGAAGATTTTGATTTCTTTTTCACAATCAAGCCTCCTTTTAAATATCTCAGGAAATATTTTATTATCTGCATAATAAAAAGCAAAAGAAAAGGCCGATCTTTTGGAGATCAACCTTTCGGAATATACTGAATATTTTTATACGATTGCTTTTCTTGGACCTAGCCGTCGCTCTGCTTTGGTCTTACCAGCATATCTTAAAAAATATCCTCCCTTTGCTCTTTGTCGTCGGTCACGGGACAGTCTTGGTCTACCCAACTTCTGCCCCATGAGCCTGACTCTTTGCAACCCAAGCTTTACTCTTTCTGAAATTCTTTTACGTTCTTGAGCTGCAACCCATGCAAAAATCGCAAACAATAAATCACCTATTCCCTTGTCACGTGTATCAAGCCAGCCTTCCTGTAAACTTTTAATGGCAATTCCATTCCGTCTCAACCGTTCCAAATATGCTGTTGTGTTCGATATCCCCTCTCTTGAAAAACGGTCAAGGGCCGTCAGTAAAACTATATCGAATTTCTTTTGATCGGCATCATTCATCATGCGAATGAAATTCTGGCGATCAGCTTTAGCACCGGATCCCTTATCCACGTATTCTTCAACAAGGTCGGCATTAATGGCCTTAGCAAAATCCCTTAGTGGTACCAATTGATTGTTTAAATCTTGTGAATCATCTGTCTTTGATACTCTGGCATAAATGATGGCTTTCAAATTGTTCTCCTTCGTATGGTTTCTCTTATATAGGCAATCGTCATAAAAAAATACCTGGAGATCCACGAAATAGTGTTATTTTGGAAACTAAATAAACCCTCCTCTGAATTAACGTAAAATTTCCTGCAGAAACAGATAAAATACCCAAAACTAAATAAACCGTGGATTTTTTACTTTGGAATAAAGGATATATTATGCAGGTTTAATCCGTTTCCGTGGCCTTTATATAGGGAAAGAAACGAAAACAGAAAAGTAGTCTATAAAGAAGCTAATCGATGGCTGGATTCTAATCGCCGGGCACGCCCAAAAAGCCTGAGAGACTCTTAAGTGGCTGAATAGTAATGCTGCCAACGGTCAGGCCTGAGGCGTTTTGGAACTGCTGAAGCATGGCAGCGTCCATATGAAATTTGATTTCACTACTGCTATTCTGGACCAGTAAATTCCTATTAACAGCGTTTAAATCAATACCCCCTGGTGTTGATATGTCAGAAGTGATTCTTGGGGAATGCATCGCTTGATCGGATAAACTTCCCCCTTCATTTTGCCATCTGTCGATATCTTTCTGATATAGTTCGTATTCCTCTGCTAATAAACGGTGTTGTTCTTGCTCTTCTGATGTGTATTCAGGGTCAGGGCGTTCCTCTTTTTGGGGTGATTTTTGGTCATGATCTTGCCCTTGCGCTTGCGCTAAGGTTTCATAATAGTTATTCTCCCATTCCCATCGCTGTAGAGACCATGCACTCTCAATTGTGTTCTTGTCTCCTATTCGAAAATAACTCTGCGCCTGCATTTTATGGAATTCCCGCCAGAATGGAAGATAAAAACGTTTTAAAAAATCGTCAAATAAAGGATGCCCGTCGAATGCGCCTGCTCCAACTTTATAAAATCTTTCAAAAAGCTCACCAAATCCCGGCAAAGACGGGTCTTTCTTGATGGCTGAAATCAAATAAGGAATTTTTTCCGTCACACTACAAGCCGTTTTAATCAAGTTACCTGTATCAAAAAACAAGGATCTTATTGACTCTTGCAATTCTTCATCCAGTTCTTTCTCGTTCATGCCCAAAGTCGGATTTGGCAACCCCTCATGAAGACTACCATCTATATATGCCAATGCCGTCTGGCGTACGCCAGGATTTTCAGAAAATCTTTTAAGATTAGCTGGATCTGAAAAAAATTCTTTGAGTAAAGATAGTTCTTGTAAAGTAGGCAATGTCTCAAACAAAGGGTCTTCTTTAGAATGATGCCATACATCAGCTAGGACCGCAGGTACGTCCTGGAGAAAACTCCTGTAGGAACTATGCCCGCGGGCATACTGCTCTTCTAACTTGCCAAGGGTTACTTCATAAAAGTGTCCCATAAAATTAAATCGCTTTGGAGTCACGCAGGCTAAAAACAAATCTACGAAGTTTTTTTCAGAAATATTAACCGTTTTTGTTTCTGGCAACAATAAATTCTCCATTTGTTTGGGGTCGACCCCCGCCAAAGTCATGACCGCCCTTGTCAGTTCAAGAAAACTCCGTCTATCCATTCTAAAAGAGCCTTCTGGCTTTGAAGGTTCTTCTGTCAAATCTTTAAATGAACCAAAAGTTCTTTCCAACCATTCCTTCATTTGCTTCTTCATCCCCTGCCTAGAGATTATCATCCCCTGATCATTAAGAACTATCGCTAAAGAAGATAAAATTACGGCTAAAGGTCTTTTAAAAGCAGAATTGATCAAAGAAACCATTGCTGCAGAAGCTGTTTTTGGGTCATAGACCTCTATTTCGGATCTGATGTTATATATACTTACCCCTCCTGAAAAATATTTCCTAGGCACCATTCCTTGGGTCATCGGGTCTTGCTCTACTTTAATGTAGTTATAAACACCCTTTTTAAACGCCTGTAAATATCCCTGATAAATTCTCTCCTTCTCCTTTGGGTCATCTATATTGATACCACCCACCTTGCCTTTATCAACATAAACATGTTCCAAAATACTGTCCTTGATCTTTTTCTTGTACCAGGTAGCAAGTATCAGTGAATTATAAACCTGGCGTAGTTTGGCAAAATTTTTGTTTTCATTTATTTCTTTTGTCAATTCAGGAATGAGAACTTCGCGAACCACCTGACTTCCCAATTTATTCGTGTCCTTCATTTGTGCCTGCCTGGATTGGACTCCTTCATGCTTCTCAAGTGAAAGATAATCCTGCTCCAGCATGACCTTTAACTTACTTTCCACCACATAGGCAGTATCCGCCTTGGTATTTTCATACACAACAGCCTTTTCCGGCACTATCCAAACTTTGTTGAAAGTGTTCACAGGAATATCGGTCGTCCCGTACTTCTTTGCTGCTGCTTCATAAATGCGTGTCCAAAACCTCTTACCTACTTGATCCTCCGGATAAATCAATGATGCTGTTATTTGTTTAAGCATGTAATCTTCTACGAGCAAATCACGACCCATTTCGGTAAGACCAAAACTATTAGGAATAATACGGTCTTTTTCGTAGGGGCTTAAGTTTACCCAGAGGTCTTTTTCAGGGATGGTTAATGAGGCCAGGAAGTATTTAATCAGCTTGGTGGACTCATCTTTAAGGCCATTATTCGATAATTGGCTGTCACCTCCACTTGGGGATGAGCGTTCATCCCCAAGGTCAAGAATAAAATCAAATCGGAAAGGATTATCAGGATGAACTTTAATGCCCTTCAATATGGGAGGATCAAATGGTGGGCTTAAATGGACCATAACACCAGGTGCAGGCAAACGAAAATCCTGGGCTTGAGCCATAGGCACAGGTCCAAATATATTTACCAAAAAGACCAGCATTATACCTAAGGATATGACCTTTTTTATGTCTAAACTCAGCGGCATAGCTAAAGTATAGAATATTTATAGACTTCGTGCCATTTTTTGTGCTTTTGGAAATTTTAAGGATTAACTACTTTTTAGAGGCTTCTTTTGGGGAACTTATCTTTCTGGTCTTGGTCGAATTTTCATTTCTTGCTTTTCCAGCACTTCTTCGCTTAATCTCTTCATAAAAACCTCTTAAAAATTGATTTTGGACACTTTTATCGGCTGGTTTATTTCATGCCTCATCTATATAAAAATCACTTAGGGATATTAATTCACTAAAATATCCTAAAATTAATCCGTTTCCATTTTTCTTTATATAGATGAGAAAAACAAAGAAACGGATTAAAAAGCTTCATCAACTTAGATTGCATTAGCCTTAATAAATTCGGGCCTTTTGATCAGGCCGAATTTGCCAAAGAACAAAATCAACTTTTTTTAAATCTGAAATGCCTTTCGATTCTGGATATTTCTTGTCAAATTTATTACATATTTTCTTGCCTAATTTAAACTTTAATAGTTTCTTATATCGGGCTACTAAATCGTTATACACACCAACAGTTAATTTTATTCGATCCATCTGGAATTGTCTTACGGATACATCTTTCCTTTTGTAATTAGACGGTAATCTTAAATCAAAACACAATAAAACATATTTATCAATAACGGGACGCTTAGGATCTATTGTTGCCAGCATCTTGCTTACAAAAGAGGCTTCAATGTGATGAGGGCGAGTATTTTTATACATTTCACTTAAGGCATCTAAAAAATTTATTGATCCCTTTCTTGATTTTTTCATTTGGAAATAAAAAGATTCGTACCATGCCTTTGGTTTCTTTTGAACCCTATAGAAACCATTAAACTTCCTCTGAAATTCTTCATTTTGACTAACGTCTACTTTTTTGAACATGTCTTGAATACAGGAATACTTAATCAGCCCCGGACCTATCTTTTCCAGAGCCTCATCAATCTTTTTATCTGTTAAAAACTTTAAGCAATTTACTTCCCAACCTTTATTAAATTTCTCTTTACTGGTCATAAATACCCCCATTTTTAGGTTATGACCAGTATTAAAACATACTGCTTGGGTATGCGCAAGATAAAACATACCCCCGCCTGAGTGTACCTATCAGGTATTTAAATCATAATATTTGCATGGAAAATACGATAAAAGGCATCCTTGTAAAGAATATTAAAAAATATCGTAAGAAGATGCGGCTAACCCAAGAAGAAGCTGCAGAAAAGGCTGATATTACAAATAAGTATTGGCAAAGATTAGAAATGGCTTCTCAAATCGATCTGCCATCATTAAAAGTCCTTTTTAAAATTGCTGAAGCTTTAAATATCCCTCCTTCGAAGTTATTAGACTTTTAAAACTTTCTGAAATAACAAAGCGTGTGTATATTTTTAATCTGTTTCCGTTGTTTATACCTATAGACAGGAAATAGAAACGGGAAAAAGTTCCAAAACCCTTCCAAACGTAGATTCTTACATTTTAATTGTGATAATGCCGTATAACCCGTTTAAACGAAAAATAACGCTGTTTTAACCGTGGCATCTGACGGCATTCTTTCTTACATTTAAGATCCCCGACTAAAACATTCGGGAATGACAAAATTTTTTATGATCCCAATTATGATCCCAGGCTAATTAAACAGGAAAAAACGACGGTAAATTTTAAAAAATAAAAACCAATTAAAAAAACTATAACTATGGATATTAAGTACGGTTAAGTAGAAAAAACGATTAGATAAAAAAATAATTTAAAAGTGGCTTTGAGAAGCAGACGTCCTAGACCAGGCTAGACGATGGGGCCGAAGGGAACTAATATAACTACTGTAGTTTCAAGCGTCAATGAATATTTCTAAGCTGGAATTTTATATATATCGTCTTTGATTATGATCCATTTATGATCCAATAGCTTAAGGTTTTACTGATTGTAATTCATTTAAAATATTCTTATATTCCTGACTTTTTTTAGAATCACCTAATTTGTTATAACAAATGGTAAGATCCCGATAATAATAAGGCCTATTTTTATTAACTATTTTAGTTTGATCTATTCCATTTAATTCTTTTAAACCATCTTTAAATTTTTCCTCTAACATATAAATTTCAGCCTGCATAAGCTTCGTTCCTGTGATATAGCGCCCCTCAACATCTAATGCTAACGCCTCATTAAGGTCTTCTTGAGCCTTTTCAAAATTACCTTTAACTATATCTTCATGACATTGTTTGGTTTTTTTATTATAAAAAATCGGTTCGCCTGTTACAAATATTCCTCCTTCTGGCCCTCCAATAATTGTCTGTCCAGATGTAGTTCTTCCAACCTGAGAGACTTGAAATTCGAGCTCCTTATTCTTCATTTGATATTCATTAACCTTATTCAGCAATTCCTGATCTATATTTTGTAATTTACTATTCCCATCAAGAAGATCAGCAATACCTTGGCGAAGCTTAGAAGTTCCTTTATCCTCTTTATAAACAACGTAGACGGTAGCAATACATAGACTAAATTGAACAAATATTAGAAATCCAAGAGTATAACGGTGCTTCTTAGTTTTTTTATCATGCCACTTTTCCTGTAAACCCTTATCAATTAAAAAAACTATGAACATCAAAATTGGAAGAAAAGTATTCAACATAATTCCCTTACGGTAGCAAGACTCAATAAGTTTTTTAATATTCCAATATCATTATCTCCAGATAGTTTTACCTGAAGTCAGAATAATAACAAAAATCTAATTTATATACAAATTTAATAGTTTGGTGCCTATGCCGGGAAGGATCTGTCGGGTTTGAGAAGAGTAAATTCCAAGGCTCACTTCGATTGTAAAACCACTAAAATGTATTAACTTAAAATTTATAGTCTTTTGATAGATAATTACCTCGTGGTAATATATTTTCATGAGGCATTCGTATCAAATTCAATCACCATTATAGCTACATATGCATTATTATTTCTTATTAAAACCACAAGGACTTAACGGCAGCATTACCTTAGCTAATTTTGATCCCCTTGGCAAAGGCCCCATTCATAAAGAACTTATTATTCATGCCTTTTATTCTGAT
>CAYZLU010000118.1:0-7313 GCA_964479285.1 uncultured Planctomycetales bacterium
CAAGCAAGTAAGCATATGAAGGTCCTTAATGGGTTTGCCTATAGCTGTTCTTTCGGGGTTTATGCCTGCAGCCGCGGGGCGCGTGAGATCATCAATGTAGATATCAGCCGTAAAATTTTGTGTCGCGGTCAAATCAACTATCAGCTCAATGGCCTGTCGAGCAGCGATTCAGACTTTGTCGTAGCCGACACTGCTACGTATCTCAAACGCGCCTTTAAGAAGGAGAATTTCTTTGATGTGATTGTCCTTGATCCTCCATCATTTGCCCGTCATGGGGCAAAAGTATTTCAGGTCAAACGCGACCTTCCAGAATTAATAGCCTTGGCTGTTGCAGTTTTGAACCCCCAAGGCATGCTATTTGTAAGCACCAATTACAGTGAGATTGATCACGCTTATTTGGAGCGCATCTTGGCCTTGGGGTCCAATGGCCGCGGGGTGGAGCATGTTCAACGGGTGGGACAGGACGATGATTTTGCCGGCAGTAATCGTTTTAAAGAAAGTCATTTGGTGGGATTATGGGTCAAGTTCCTTTAGAGCGCGCCTTATCAAAACTAGGGATAATGTCGCGGTCTCAAACCAGGCGATATATCGAAGACGGCCTGATTGCGGTCAATGGCCGTATTATTAAAGACATGGCATTCTTAGTCGTACCTGAAACCGCGCGGATCACGGTCAAGGGGAAGGTCGCCGCCAAGGCAGCAGCTTGTACAATCATGCTCAACAAACCCCGGGGATTTGTTACCACCAGGTCCGATGAAAAAGGCCGCCCCACCGTATATGATTTATTACCATCTCATTTAAAACACCTTCACCCTGTTGGACGTCTCGATATGGCAACGACAGGTTTATTAGTAATGAGCACGGACACTCAGTTATCTAATTTTTTGACTGATCCTGCCAATGCAATACCGCGCGTTTATGCCGTGAGCGTCAAAGGCAGGATCAAAGATGATGAAACAAAGCGTTTATTCCTGGGCATTCAGGACAAAGGCCAATTATTGAAAGCATCCAAAGTCACTTTACGCAAAGCCAGCAACAAGGAGTCTCATTTGATTGTTGAGCTTGCTGAAGGCAAGAACCGCGAGATCCGCCGCATGTTCGAAGCCATCGGTTCTGAGGTCATTACCCTTAAGCGCATTGCCTTTGGAAAATTAAATATAGGCACACTACAACCAGGCCAGTTTATGGAAATTAAAATGAAGGACTTAGGGTGGCTGAGCAAGTAACAGGGAATATTGATGTCATCATCATCGGTGCCGGCGCCGCGGGCCTGATGACGGCCATCCAGGCAGCCAAGGGCAGATTGCGTGTCCTGCTTCTTGAAGGGCAGAAAAAAGTCGGGGCCAAGATACTGATGTCCGGCGGGACCCGCTGCAATGTCACCAATAAAGCAGTGAGCGAAAGGGATTTTAATAGCGGGCAGATAATCGATGTGCGTAATGTCCTACGGTCTTTTAATAATGAGAAAACGATCCAGTTTTTTAAAAAACTCGGCGTGGAACTGACGCTCGAGCCCACCGGAAAATATTTTCCTTCCACTAATTCCGGAAAAACGGTGTTGGATGCGCTTTTGCGACAAATCAAGGCAGAGGGCGTTGTCCTTTTGACCGAGCATAAAGTCAAAGCGGTGACAGGGGAACAAAATGGTTTTGTGGTCAAGGGAGACAATTTTCATTTTAATGCCAGGAACATTGTACTGACCACCGGTGGATTGTCCTACCCAACCACCGGCAGCGATGGGACGGGTTATAGGTTGGCACAATCTTTCGGGCATTCCATGATAGAAACTTCACCCGCGCTGACACCGCTGACCACCCAGGACAATGATTTTAAGTCCCTGTCAGGGATCACGATTGAAGTACAGCTGACGCTTATGATTAATGATAAAAAGGACTTTTCCACTTCCGACAGTTTTCTTTTTACACATTTTGGTTTTTCCGGTCCAGCAGCGTTGGATATCAGCCGGCACTTCCTGCGGGCCACAGGTCAAAAACAAATCATTGCGAATTTTATAGGGACTTATGATGAAAATTCCCTGCAAACGTTCCTTCGGCAGGTCCAGCAGGATTCTCCCCGAAGGGTGTTAAAGAATCTTTTAGTCGAATTAATGCCTGAGCGTCTGGCCGGGGTTATCCTTAAAAAAGCCGGCCTTCAAGGGAATATGGCCATGAATCAACTGGACCGTGAGTCCCGTCAACGTTTAATAGAAAACTGCGTGCATTATCCACTTGATGTTACGGGTGTGCTCGGGTATAGTAAAGCAGAAGTGACTGCCGGCGGCATTGATTGGGTGCATATTAATCCGAAAACTTTAGGATCGAGTCTTACTCCCGGTCTATTTTTTGCCGGTGAGATCCTGGACGTGGATGGCCGCATCGGAGGATTTAATTTTCAATGGGCCTGGGCCAGCGGCCATACCGTGGCGCAGGCATTAATCAAACAAAGAGGAAATTCCCATGAGCAAGAAAATCATCAAAACAGATAAAGCATCGTTACCTGTCGGCCCGTATAATCAGGCAGTATCTATAGGTAATTTAATTTATACTGCTGGACAAATCCCCTTGGACCAGCAAGGCAACATGGTCGCCGGTGGCATCAAAGAGCAGACAGAACAAGTCATCCAAAACCTCATTGCTGTTTTGACCCATGGCGGCTCGTCTTTAGAGAAAGTTGTCAAGGCCACTGTCTTTTTAAAGGACCTTAATGATTTCGCTGGCATGAATGAAGTATACGCCAAACATTTTAAAAGCGAGATGGCCCCGGCCCGCACCACCATCCAGGTCGCCCGCATCCCCAAAGACTCCCTGGTGGAAATCGAAGTGGTAGCGTATATTTAAAGAATTATTTTACCCGCATTCTAAATAAGGATTTATTTCACCGTCGCTATTCTTGCAAGAAACCGCTTTCCTGAAAATCTTTTCATCCCCTTGCACTACAGACATTTATATTGAATACTTTAAGTATGCGGAGCTTTTTCAATCTTCTACACCACGGTAGGACGATTAGTTTGCTGGTCGCGGTTTGTTTTACTGTTACTGGCCTCGATTTTTCTGTAGCCTCGGCCCAGGAAGATCCCCTATTGCTTGGCGGGCAACGGGGAATTTCTCTGCCTGCGCCGGGCGTGATGGTGCATTTAAGCCCGCCTTTTGATCCCCCCATACTCAAAGGCATCAAGGTCCAACCGGACAATCCTTTGCGATTCGATTTTATTTTAGACCAAGCAACCCAGAGGCAAACCCCTGACGCCTTAAAGCAAGAAACTATTAAGCTCATCAAATATTTTCTCGCCAGCCTGACCATTCCTGAAAAAGATCTGTGGGTGAATCTCTCTCCCAATGAAAAAGACCGTATTATCCCCCAAAGCTTCGGCCTGACTGAAATGGGCCGTGACCTGCTTGCAGAAGACTACATGCTCAAACAGATAACAGCAAGCCTGATATATCCTGAGGGTGAGATAGGCAAGAAATTTTGGAAAAGAATATATGAAATAGCTGTGAAGAAATTCGGTACAACAAACATTCCCGTGAACACTTTTAATAAAGTCTGGATAGTTCCCGAGAAAGCAGTTGTTTACGAAAATGCTAAGGCCGGCACAGCCTATGTAGTCGAATCAAAATTGAAAGTCATGCTTGAGCAAGATTATTTATCTTTAGAAAAGAATTCATCAAGCCGATTGCCAAGCGATGTAGGGTTGACTACGAAAGCAACCCAGGTAATCAACAGTTCGACAAATGAAAATATTAACGCTTTAGGTTCTCAAATCATCCGCGAGGTTGTCATCCCCGAATTGAACAAGGAAGTCAACGAAAACAAGAATTTCTCCCAGCTGCGCCAGGTTTACAACAGTTTGATATTAGCCACATGGTACAAAAAGAAAATCAAAGACAGCATCCTGGCCCAGGTTTATGAGGACAAGAAGAAAATAGCTGGCGTAGGGTATGATAAAAGCATTATTTTAGTATCGCCGACCAGGGGACATGTCCTTAAAGGGGCCGTGTCCCCAAGCATACCTAACGATGCGGAAAGTATCTACCAACTCTATATCCAAGCATATAAGAAAGGTGTTTATAACTACATCAAGGATGAATCTGATCCAATTACCCAAGAGAGGATTCCTAGGAAATATTTTTCCGGCGGGATCGAATTTGGTTTTGGAGAGAAAAACACAGATTTGGCCATGAGCTTACAGATTATTCCTAAGGCTACGGCATTTGCCAGAGATTTTTTAAAAGGAAGGATAGAAAGGGAAAATGATGAAAGAATTATTTCAGTTCAAATCAAACCAACGATAGAAGAAGAACCCACAGATTCTTCCACACATGCCCCAGTGAAGACGGAGATCCTCCCGATTGTCAGACTGGTTGGTGCCGGGGCCGTGCGGGATGCGATTTCTTTCGATTTTCATGGCAAACCCATGTCCAGGTTGTTAGGCAAGTTGAATGCATTTTTGAAGGGAAAACAACGGACTCTCCAAGAGCCAAATGTCTTGTTGATAGGAGGAACATGGGAAGACGTATATCTTACCTATAAAAGTTTCCCTCAGGCCACGATCATCGTTGTTAATTTAGACGAAGATTATTTAAATGAGATACGGAAAAAGTATAAAAACACCCTGGAATGCAAGCAATCACGACTGTTTTTATTTTTGGCAGATGCACAGGAGCTTTCCCGTTACAAATTAGATGCAAAGGAACGTTTTCAGGCCAATTCTTTTGATGTGATAGCGGCTCCGGGGGTTGACGAAAGCGCCTTTTATAGAAATGGTCCGTTAAACATTAAACAGATCATTGAACAGCAACTTTTTCTAGTCAAAGAAGGGGGATATATCCTGATAGAATTAAGTGATTTGCGAGGGCCGATTAGTGAAGCTATTAGGAATGTGGAATTAGAGACCATCAGGGATAACAGCAGGTCTCCTCCCAGCATTTTTCGGAAAATCCCTAAACCAGCAAAGCCACAGTTCCAAAGTGGGGATGAAGCCATGGCAGGAGCACAGGCACGAGGCCCTGTTGCTGACGCTGCCCAGTACGTTGAAGGGATTACCCCTGACCAAATCAGGACAATACAGGAATTACGCGATGAACTAAAAAAGAATGGCCTTAATTCCTTTCAACAAGCAGAGCCAATAGACTCTCCAGCAAATAAAGATAAAAAGATCCCTGTTTACCAATACCATGGATTGAAGATTATAAAAAAGGACATCATTAAGGAGAGTAAATACGGCAATGGAGATATAGAGGCCCTAAAAGAACTGGCGGCCGCAAACAGGCCTTCTATTGTCCCTATCTTTTTTTCGGACCATGATCAGGAGCATTTTTATGAATTGGATTTGAGGGATTGGGGATATGAGACGCTTTCTAGGGCGATTGGATTATCAGCAATAACAGAACAGTTGCGTCAACGCGTTACGTCGGCTGTTCAAGAAGGGTTGCGTTATGATCCCATGTCCAGGTTCTGGTTTAAGCATGGTCATCTGCATAATCTCAATATATTGGTCAAACCAAGCGGAAATAAATTGGACGTTAAAATCATAGATTTTAAATACCTGCATAAGATTGACCTAGAAACCAATCCCATTTTAAAAGACATTCATGATAACCAAGGCAAATTCCCTAAAATGCAAACTGTAAGTTTGGAGGGAAAGGCTATCACAGATTTTCAATTCGAATGGATGGATTTAAGGGGATGGGATTTTTCAGGGGCGGATTTAGAGGAAAGGTTCTTTTTTGGTTCCGATTTAAGAGGGGCCAAATTTGTTAATTCAAATTTAAAGAGAGCAAGATTTAGTCATTCAGATATACGGAGGGTCAATTTTGAAGGTGCCGATTTGCAGAACACATATTTAAAGTGGCTTGATATGTCAGGTGTAAACCTTAAGGGAGCCAATATGCGGGGAAAACCTGTAGAAAGTTCTTTAAATGGCTCCCTGCATTTAAATCATGCAAGAAATTTGAGGCGTGCACATTTTTGGTTCCCTGTGACGAAAAGAATGAGCAATGCCGATATATTAGAACGCATAGGTTGGAAGGCGCCATCGGAGGCTAAACCTAATCCAGCTATGCTCACCAGTGACCGTGCAATGACAGCAGGGAATGGAGATCAGTCGATGAATGTTAACTTTACCATTGAAAGGAATTCAGAAAGAGAAAATACAGGCGGTATCGACCTACGCTCGGCCAATAAGTATTTACAGACGCAAAATAAAGGTGGGGAGATCAGGTTTCATATGGATTCAGCTATGCTCCATCAACTTCAAACTGCCAAGGGTTTTGAACCGGAGATCATTGATGTCCAACCAATGACAAATTTGCCGAAATTTTTGGGGATCCAGGATGGTAATGTGTGATAAAATAACATTATTCAGGAGTGCTTATGAAAATATTGACCATTGGTTTACTAGTATTGGGTGTTCTTATTCTTTCCAGCCGTATCCAGGCACAGGAAGCGCCTGCCCCAAGCGGCGCGCACAGCATTTATGATTTTAAAATCAAGACCATGCAGGGGACTGACAAGAGCCTGGCGGATTATAAGGGCCAAGTGCTTTTGATCGTTAATACCGCGAGCCATTGTGGATTCACGCCTCAGTATACCGGCCTGGAGAAATTATACGAGCGATATAAGGCCCGAGGGTTCGTTATTTTGGCCTTTCCAGCCAATGATTTTTTAGGTCAGGAACCGGGTGATGACAGTACCATCAAGCAATTTTGTGAACTGACTTACAAAACGAGCTTCCCGCTTTTTTCCAAGATCAGCGTGCGCGGGCCCCAAATAGCGCCTTTGTATCAATATTTAACGGCAGCGTCAGGATTTAATGGCAGCATCACTTGGAATTTTAATAAATTCCTGGTGGACCGTGAGGGTCACGTGATAGCCCGTTTTGGCTCCATGACCGATCCCATGGACCCTGAGCTGGAAGAAGACGTGTTAAGGGCCCTGGCCCAGTAGGAGTTAAGAAAACAGGGCAGTGCTAAGAAAAAACAAAACAATAGTTGTTGTTGCCCCTGGGATAGCTGTATACTGCGCGTATACATGGCGAAGAAAAGGACAGTCTTGTTTATTGATGATAACCCTGTGGACAGGGCATTAATAAGCAGCCTATTGTCAAAAAATGAATTTGAAGTCCTCCTGGCTGAAGATGGCCAACAAGGCACACGCATGGCCCAGGAATGCAAACCGGACTTGATTCTTTTGGATATTTTGCTTCCTGGTGTTTCAGGCATAGAATTGTGTAAAGAGTTTAAGAAAAACCCAGCCACCCAAAATATCCCTGTTGTTTTTTACACATCCGTTGAGACCCCCAAGAACTTGATTGA